>MGYM01000036.1 GCA_001801745.1 Gammaproteobacteria bacterium RIFCSPLOWO2_02_FULL_38_11 | reverse complement strand
AATTGAGCCGCCTGTTCGGGATCCGTCAATAACTGTTCTTTAGATAATCGTCCTTCTGCTCCCGATCCATCTTCTTCACCCGCCATGCCACTTTCAAGCGAACCTAAACAGCCTAGCTCACCTTCAACAGAAACACCGCCACCATGTGCCATCTCTACCGTACGCGCTGTCACAGCGACGTTATAATCAAAATTTGAGGGGGTTTTCATGTCCTCATTCAATGAGCCATCCATCATCACCGATGTAAAACCTAATTGAATAGAACGCTGACACACATCCGGTGAGGCACCATGATCTTGATGCATACAAATGGGTATGTGTGGAAACTCTTCTGCTGCCGCTAAAATTAAATGTCGTAAGAAAGGAGCACCTGCATATTTCCTTGCACCCGCAGAAGCTTGCACTATCACAGGGCTATTCGTTTCATCCGCCGCTTCCATGATCGCACGCATTTGTTCTAAGTTATTAACGTTAAACGCAGGCACACCATAATGATGTTCTGCCGCATGATCTAATAATTGTCGTAAGGTAATCAACATAATGCTCTCCTCAACTTCTTTTGAAAAAAATCTATTGCGTTTGTAAAATTTTCATTGTGTTCGTTTGACCATGAACACCTAAAGAATCACCGCGTGTTATGATAACCCAATCTCCCTTTCGCACAATACCCCTCGTTTTCAATTCCGCAATCGCATGCGTATACAACTCAGATGCTTTTCCAACGAAAGGATCAAAGTGAATGGGGTAGACACCACGAAATAATGTCATACGCCGCTCTGTCATGACATGACGAGTTAAACCATAAATTGGAATACCCGATCGTATTCTCGACATCCACAAAGGTGTTGAACCCGACTCCGTTAAAGCAATGATCGCTTTCACATTAAAATGATTTGCTATATACATCGTACCCATCGCAATCGCTTCATCTAAACGCGAAAAATGACATTCAACACGATGACGAGAAATTTGCGTGCTACGTTGTTTCTCAGCACCTATGCAAATGCGTCCCATCGCTTCAATCACTTTGTCAGGATGCTTCCCTGTGGCTGTTTCCGCAGATAACATCACTGCATCCGTACCATCCAATACCGCATTAGCCACATCAAATACTTCGGCGCGTGTAGGTATTGAATTGCTAATCATGGATTCCATCATCTGTGTTGCCGTGATCACAGCTTTATCCATTGAGCGCGCACGATGAATAATCTGTTTTTGTACCGCAGGCAATTCCGCGTCTCCAATTTCAACCCCTAAATCACCTCGCGCAACCATTACGGCATCAGATACTTCGATAATTTCATCTAACATTTTCACCGCTTCTGCACGCTCAATTTTCGCAATAATGCCTGCTTTACTCTTTTCTTTTGTAATCAGCTTACGCGCATATAAAATATCTTCTGCATTCCGTGGAAAAGAAATGGCGATATAATCTACGCCTAAACTCGTCGCGATTTTTAAATCTTTTTTATCTTTTTCTGTTAAAGCTTCTGCACTCAAACCTCCACCCAAACGATTAATGCCTTTGTTATCAGATAACACACCCCCTTCCTGCACACGACAATAAATACGTGATCCTTGGACTTTAAAAACAACCAAAACAATACGACCATCATCAATAAGCAAGATATCATTCTTCTTCACATCCTTTGGCAATCTTTTATAATCAATCCCCACACCACGAACATTTCCTTTTTTTGCAGGCAAGGCAGCATCTAAAATAAATTCTGCATCATTTTCTAAAAATACCTTCCCCTCAACGAAAGTGGAAATCCGAATTTTTGGACCCTGCAAATCTGCAAGAATGCCCACAGCACGATGATGTTTTTGCGCGAGCAACCTGACTTGTTTAATCCGCCGCTCATGATCGACTGCCGCACCATGTGAAAAATTAAGCCTTACCAAATCTAAACCCGCTTCAATACAACGTTCCAATACTGCCGTTTGATCCGTAGAAGGTCCCAATGTTGCAATAATTTTTGTACGTCTTGTCATAACTGTTTATCTTCCTCTTAAAAAGAATTTATCTAACTCGCTCATTGAAAATTGTCGAAAAGTAGGTCGTCCATGATTACACTGACCACTCAAATCTGTTTTTTCTACTTCACGCAATAAAGCATTCATTTGTAAAATAGTTAATTTATGGTTAGCATGCACTGCCGCACGACAAGCAAAATTCCCCAAAAATTCCCGTGTTTTATCTTCTACTTGATAACTTTTCTCATGTTCACTTAAATCAGAAAGCATGTCACGCACCAACTGCGTAATATTCGTTTCGATGAGTTGGGCCGGAACCGCACGTACTATCAAAACACCTGGCCCGGCCGCCGCTATATCTAAGGCCATTGAAAGCAAAAATTTTTGATGCGCTTGAACACATTGTATTTCTTTCTCGGTGACATTTAAGGTGATCGGTAGCAATAATGTTTGAGAAGGAATGTCCTGATTTTCCAAGGATTTTTTTAGACGCTCGTATAACACACGCTCATGCGCTGCATGCATATCCACAATCACAAGGCCTTGTGCGTTCTCAGCTAAAATATAAGTTTGATGTAATTGTCCCAGCGCATATCCCAATGAAGGCATAGTCGAAGGCGTTGAAACAAGCACTGGCAGCACTTCTTCTTGTTGATGAGCTTGCGTTAACATAATAGGCTTTTCTTCATCACCAGCGTCATCATGCAACACACTGTATTGCTGAATAGATTCACGCACATGCCAAGGCATCGTAGCAAGGCTTGGTTTAGGTGAGGAAACAGCCGAGACTGAAACCGACTCTTCTACTTCTAACATGACTTGATGATGCGTAGCAGTAGGTCGCACCGCTTGCAAAGCTTTTTTAATTTGAGATGAAATAAAATCATAAATTAAACGACTGTCTCGGAATCGCACTTCTTGTTTTGCAGGATGGGCATTCACATCTACACTTTCTGGGTTTAAACATAAAAACAAAATAAAAGCAGGAAAACGCTCACTGTATAAGACATCTTGATAAGCACGACGAATGGCTGCATGAACCAAACGATCTTTAATTGGCCGTTGATTGACATAAAAATATTGAAGATCCCGGCAAGCACGTGCGATCACAGGCAAACCCACATAACCTTGCAAAGACAATCCACTGGCAGAAACATCTAAGCTTATCGCATTATCCACAAAATCTTGTCCGCAAATTTTCGCTATACGCGCTTGTTTTTCTTTTTCTGTTTCAGCAATAGGAAATTCATATACCACACGTTGCTGATGTGTTAATACAAAACCTTTATCCATATGGTACAAAACCATACGCTCTACAACATCTTGAATATGTGAAAATTCCGTGTTTTCAGATTTTAAAAATTTACGTCGCGCAGGTACATTAAAAAATAAATCACACACTTCAACCGTCGTGCCTTCTGGATGCGCGACAGGTTTTATTTCACTGAGCTGACCCTGCTCACAATTAATTTGATAAGCATATTGTTGATTTTTTTGCTTTGAAGCAAGCTGCACACGCGCAACCGATGCAAGGCTTGCAAGTGCTTCACCCCGAAACCCCAGACTTTGAATTTGAAATAAATCTTTTTCTGTTTTAATTTTACTTGTTGCATGTCGTGCAAGGGCAAGCGCCAAATCTTCAGGGTGGATACCTATGCCATCATCTTTCACTCGAATAAGCTGCAAGCCTCCTTTGCCAATATCAATATGGATATGCTTGGCTTTCGCATCAATACTGTTTTCAATTAATTCCTTCACCACCGACGCAGGTCGCTCTACCACCTCTCCTGCAGCAATTTGATTAGCAATATTGGATGGTAAAAAAGCAATACGTAACATATCCCCTCCTTTTTCAGGGCAATCTAAAAATCAAAGTCATGCCTAATAAAAGTAGAAAAAACAGAGTTTATAAATAATAAATGAGCATTTTGAGGGGTCTTTTTCATACTTTCTCACCATAAATCTAAATTTTCAAAGCCGCTCTTCAGTTTTTCTTAAGATCCGCACTATCATTGGTCTTTATACTATTATCAACTAACTCACCCTTATACATAAAGAGATTTATGAAAATACTCTCAGAAAAAGCTGAGGCTATCATCAAGAAAATTTATCCGAATGATTATCAAGATAATAAATTTGATAAGATATTCGAGGCATCCACTCGCCTGGATGACACAAACTTCACTGATAATGTTGTATTACGACTACATTCTTACGGAAATGCCTTTTTATTGATTGCGCGAAACACTAAAAATCTAACGATGGAGGCTACTGCTATAGCCAAGGAACTCGAGCAAGTAGAACTCAGTATAACAAAAGCAAATGATAGAAAATTACAACTTTCTTATCTGCTTTATTTTCGAAATTACTTAGTGGGATTACTTTCTGTAAAATTGGAAATAGAAATTACGAAAGCCGACAAACAACTCTCCCGGGCAGAAAACATTGAACATCTTAAAAAAAGAAAAGTCATGTATACTACTTATGAAGATGATGACACCCTTGTGATTTTAATTGAAAAGCCTATACAAAAAAAATCAGAATTGCTAGAAAAAAATCACCTAGAATGGAAAGAAGAATGTGACTATTCCTGGGAAAAAACAGAAATCGAAAAAAAAATAAGAACCGATGCAACATCGGAAACAACAAATTCCGATCTATTCACCATCCCTTCCACCTTTAGAAAACTTCCCGGTATCGCAAATTTTATGGAACATATCTGTTTTTTTTATAATAATAGTCAAGGAGACACGTTATTAGGTCAAAGTAATACTTTGCGTTTTTCTACCCTCTGCCCTACAGACATTTCTAATGAAGAAAAACAAAAACAACATATCTTAAATAATCTGCAAACGCTTATCGATTTTTTTGATAATACTGAAAATACCTCTTATAAAGATCACTCGAAAGAACCTTATTTAATTACTTCTTTAATGAGCCCCACACCTTTTAGAGCTGAAAGCACTTATCAAAAACTCATATTAAAAGTCATCGATGCCGAAAATAAGAAACGAAAACAAAATGGAAAACCAGAAATTTTATATGTCAATCATAGCATCAATCACGTCTTCTTACGTTTATTCACTTTTGGCGGACGGGAGAAAAAAACTTCCATTCATATTCTAAAAAATAAAGATTTAATGAATACAGACTCAAGCTTAAACACAAAACTAGCTTCCTGGCTCAAGGAATATAAAAAAATTTTCTTATTCAGACATGAATATGATAAAAAATTTAATGACTTTTATAATTATATCTCCGAAAAATTGAAGAAACTAAGGGAAGGAACACCCGCAGAGCTCACTCAAAGAAAAGAAGAAATATTAAAACTAAACGCACTTCAGGATTATGTTCAAATACTTCATAAGAATTCTTTTTCTATTCGAGATAAAAACCCTAATCTGTACCGTGCTGCCTTAGAACAACTTCTTGTAAAAAAATCTGGTGTCAGCTGCAAACAAGGAGAAGATCGCACAGGAATTTACTTAGCACATCGTGATAGCATGCTAGAACTTTTCCACACAAATAATGGGTTTCGATTACCTTGTTTTTTTGATGCAGAAAAAAAACGGGAAGCGTTTGTTGAGAAATTTTGTAATAACCTTCGAACAAATCATCAAGGGCATGCTGCAGGGTTAAACGCAGAAGGTTGCCGTGGATTAAAAGATATGACGCATGCCATGGCAAAAGATCAAATCAAAAAAATGAGAGACGATAACCCTGCTTTTTTAAAAGATAATGAGATGATCGCGCAGATGGATGCGCAAGCTTACAATGAACAAAAAGCTAAAAAGCCGCCTCTTCTTAAAAAGCAAGCAACAGCAGCACCTCGTTATCAAGCAACCTCTGCGGCTCGTTCTCCGAGTAAGCATCCTGCTCTATTTACTCCTCCTATGTATCGACGCTCTAGGCAAAATGCAAATCAAGAAAGCACTCCGACTACTCGACCAGCCACTACCCCAACATCTACATCTTGAAAAATGCATCTGAAAATTAACACAAGAGCAGGTTTCCTTAAGAATTCTATTATCTTCCGTTGCTATACTTAATTTAAGGTAAATCAATTTCAAAAAACGACTTATGACAAAACCATTAATAGAAGAGGAAAAACGCAGAATCATCTCAACACTTTACCCACAAAGTGACAATGCTTTTTATGATAAAGAAATTGAATCTCCGCTTCCTTTTAAAAGAGAAACCACGATCGAATCGTTTTTATTACGTATGGCCTCTTTTAAAGAAGCTTACCAACTCATCGTTGGAGATGAAATATTTTCAAATACAAGAAAGAGCATAGAAGAAAAACTTAAAGAAGCTTCTACTTATATTAATCGAGAAACTCAAATCAAAAAACAACATGGTGCTGTACTTTATTTTCGAAACTACTTGGTCGAATTACTTCATGAAAACTTAAAAATAAAAATCAAAGACGCCGATAAACAACTCACGGAAGCGGAAATTATCTACAATTGGAAAAAAAGGAAAATCCTTTTTTCTGCTTATAAACAAGAAAATACAGATCATACTGTTGTTTTAATTGAAGAGGTTGCATCTCAACCCCTGCCTAGTTCAGGAGAATTTCAACAAGAAACGGAAACAGGAGAAGCAGTCTCCTACCGTTTTTTCAATGTCCATAACGATGATGGATGGGAAAGAAAAAGAATCAATGAAATACTTCGAGAACCAGATGCAGCAAGAACGCCTCCCTGTAATTTAAAAAAACTCCCAGGCATCTCAAATTTTGGAGTACATAAGTTCTATGTCTACGATAAAAAAGAAAATTTAATGGGAGAAGGAATAAGTTTACGTTCTGCTACCTTCTGCCCTCAATCTTTGAGTACGGAAATTCAAAAAGCTTATATCTTATATAACTTAAAAAAATTCATTGAATTTGTCGACACAAATGAATCTTACAAAAAAAATGATCCGGCCTTTAGCGAACCCTATTTAATTATTTTTTTCTTAATCAACGTTCCTTTTACCGATGAAAGACAATTTAATAAGCTCATCATTGAGGTCATTGATGAAGAAAACAAAAAAAGAGAAGAACAAGGAAAACAAAAAGTTTTATACGTAGCCCATCCTGTTAATCATACTTTTTGGCGCTTATTTTCATTACCTTTTTTCTACCCCAACACTTACACAAGACGAGAAAAGAAGGTTTCAAGCCTTATTTTAGAAGAGATTGGCATACATATCTTAGACCCTAAAACAGGCGAAAAACTTACTTCATGGTTAAATGAATACAAAAAATTTTTCTTATTCAGACGTCAGTATGATGATAAATTTAATGGTTTTCAGGCTACTATCTCTGCTAGATTAAATTTTCTTAAAGAACGATTAGAATTATATATCAAAAAACTTGAAGAATTAGAAAAACAAGCTACACCTTCTAGGAAAGACGCTGAAGAAAAAGAAAATATCAAAAAAGAAATTCTTAGTAAAAGAGAAAAAATATTAAGAATAACAGCCATTCAAGATTACGTTGAGTTATTACATAAAGATCCTTTTAGTATTGGAGACAAGAATCCTAATTTATACCGAAGCGCTTTAGAACAAATCATCGCAAGAAAATCTATTGCTGGTTGCAAACAAGGAAAAGATCGAACCGGCATTTACATGACGCATTATGACAGCATGTTACAATGTTTTTATACAAGCCCATCCTTAACACTACCCCGCTATTTTGATGAAAGGGTAAACCGAGAAAATTTTTCTACGGTCTTTTGCGAAAATTTAAAAACAAATCAACAGGCTTATATGGCTGGATTAAACTCACAAGGTTGCCGTGGGTTAAAATACATGACCCACACCATGGCAAACGATCAAATTAAAAAAATTAAAGAAGAAAAACCCGCTTTTTTTGAAGACAATCAGATAATCTCAGATATGAATAAAATCGATTACAACAAAGAAAAAGCTATTGCCCCCCCCGCTTCTTTAGGACGCGGCAAAAAACAAACTGCTAAACTACCAAAAACAGCCGCACAGGAAACAGAAGTTATTACTTTTAAAGAAAGCAGAGAGTTTATTGCTAAAAGAAAAAGGGATGAGCTTAATCCTTTCTTACAAAGAAAAAAAATGCTGATAAGTGCGGCGACTAAAACCGAAACCCCACCAACAACAGAGGTTAAAACGCCTCAAGTAAAATAACGTTCGTAACTTATTTCGTACACCTGTAATGGAGCGCAGAAAAATTACAGGCTACTTTTGTTTATTTCGTTGCTACACTTATTTCCTCTCAGTTCAACTATCCTGCCTCCTTTTTCTAAAAACTCAATCTTACATTCTAAGTTTGCGGAGGGTAAAAATAGATTGCCTTTCTCAGGCCATTCTACAAAAATAATTGCATCGTCATTTAAACAATCTCGTACACCAATAAAATTTAATTCTTCCGAAGAATATAATCGATATAAGTCAAAATGATAAATTTTTTTATCTCCAATTTCATATTGTTCTAACAAAGTATAACTGGGGCTTTTCACAACACCTTGGTAACCCAAACCATTTAAAAATCCTCGCACTAAGGTTGTTTTACCCGCACCTAAATTTCCTTTTAAATAGATAACACATGGCGGCTGACACAGTAGAATAAAACGCGCCCCTAAAGACAACATTTCTTCTTCTGAAAAAACAGAGAAGGTTAACATGAAGGTTTTTCGTACTTTAATAAGCGGTGCAAAAAATCCCATGAAAAAGCAGAGCCAGGATCGGTTTTTCTACCAGGCGCAATATCTTCATGGCCCACTAAGTGGGTTTTTTCAATCTGATAAACATTTTGTAATTGAAAAATTAATTTTGCCAACGTTTGATATTGCTTTTCCTCATACGCTACGTCATCTGCGCCCACTAATTCAATACCAATAGAAAAATCATTGCAATTCAAACGATTTTGAAATTTAGATTGACCCGCATGCCAAGCTCGTTTTGTGAAAGGGACATACTGTATCATTTCACCTTCGCGCCCTATCACAATATGTGAGGATACCTTTAAATGCGAAATCGTTTGAAAATAAGGATGTGCCTTTGGATCTAATTTTCCTAAAAAAAACAGGTCGATATTCTGCATCCCAAATTCTTTTGGCGGCAAACTTATTGCATGAATAACGATTAAATCTATTTCTGATGAAGGCCTTTCATCACAGTGTGGCGAAGGGTGAAAAGGAGTCGATTTAACGAGTCCGCTCATTTTATCTATTTTTATCATACCTTTATCCAAGGAAGTAGAAAGTCAATCTGTCGTTGCAACGCCCCTTTGTTTTTTTCTAATACTTGCTTACCCGCAAGCCCCGCGATTTTACGATCTTGCTCGTTTTTCAGAAAATCAGAAACAGTTTGCATCAATTGATTTTCCGTGATCACTTTCAACGCGCCTGCATTTTTTAATAATTTTACAATTTCTGAAAAATTAAAAAAATGTGGGCCCATCACTATCGGAACACCCAGCGCTGCAGCTTCTAAAGGATTTTGCCCACCATGAGGTATTAAACTCCCTCCCACAAAAGCTAAATCTGATACTGCGTACATCAATAACAATTCTCCCAGCGTATCACCCACATAAATCGCTGTTGTCTCCTGGAGCATACTTTGACTTCGTCTTTTAACTTCTAATTTTGTTTTTTCACACAATTTAAAAACGGCATCAAACCGCTCCGGATGTCGAGGCACTAAAATCAACAACAAATGAGGGAATTCTTTCCTTAATTCAATAAAATTTTTTAAAATAATATTATCTTCCCCCTCATGTGTGCTTGCCGCAAGCAAAACTTGCCGATCACCTATCTTTTCTCGAAATATTTTTGATTTTTCAAACAAATCACTTGGTAAATTCAAATCAAATTTCAAACTGCCTGTTATATGAATACGTTCTTTATTAACACCCAGCGCAATAAAACGTTCTGCATCCTCTTTGGTTTGCGCCATAACACAATTCATTTTTTTAAAAAGAGGGGCTGTAAGTTCAGAAAAACGCATATATCCCGATTTTGATTTCTCTGACATACGCGCATTTAATAAAACAAAAGGAATTTTGTTTTTTTCACAAAATGTAATAATGTTCGGCCAAATTTCTGTTTCCATAGAGATCATCAAAGAAACGCAAGTGTGTTTCAAAAAATTTTTTATTGCAAAAGGATAATCATAAGGCACATAACAAATAAATGTATTTTCATTTTTTAAATGACTTAATCTCTGCCGGCCTGTCGGTGTCATCGCGGTTAAAACCAAAGGCATTTTGTAATGCATTTGTAAAAATCTAATGACAGGCGTTGCTGCATTTGCTTCTCCTAAAGAAGCAGCATGAATCCAAATACTTTTTTGATTTAATTGAAAAGGCAAAAGACCAATGCGCTCTTTCCAATGTTGTTTATATGCCGGCGCTTTTTTCGCACGCCACAGCAAACGTAACCAAATAAACGGGAAAATTAAATAAAGCAACAAAGTATAAACATGCCTTAGCCTTAGGTTAACCATATTGAAACAACGATAGAAAGGATAACGGCAATCACAAAAATAATTAACATAGTTTGCAGCAAACTCAAACCAAACATAAACATATACGGTTTCAACCTTTTATCTTTCATGACGTTCTCCAACCTGAATAAGAATCACAATTTCTCGCTCAACATTATCAATACTTAAAATAGAATGTCCATGGACCTTACACCACGCCGGAATATCGTATTTCACACCCGGGTCGGTGGCAATCACTTTTACTTTTGTAAAAGAAGGCAAGGTTTTAATAGCATCTTGCACACGAATCACTGGCAAAGGACACAATAGATTACGTGCATTAATTTCAAATATACCACTCTTGTTTAATATCATCGGCAGAAAAAGGTTTGACTTCCAACTCTAGCGGATCAGATTCTTTCCGCCCCACTTGCACTTTTACACATGACGCTGTTTTCCCACCACTAAAACGGGCTGTAATACGCGCAGCTAAATACAAATCTTCTGCGGATAATTCACCTTCAATTAACACTAAAGGGCCCACATACTCCAACACACGCAAATAAGTAAATTGTTTTTTATACCCTTCCAAATAATTATTCTCACCCTCTTCACGACCGATGATCATTTTAAAATTTGGCTTAGGACGTAAATGCCGCCCCACTTTTAATAAAAGAATATCATCTAACTCATAATGACGCTTACCTTGCGTATCCCATAAATCTTGTAATTTTGCCGTATATTTTTCATCTGTCAGGAAACAACAGCCTCCGGCCGGTTGCGCATACTCTTTAATTCCAAACTGCTCTGCCATGTTAATTTGTGGTTTACGTCCTCGTCCACTGATATTCCCTAATTTTTCTCTATCCACCCACGCTTGGCGTTCTGGTAAGGTGGGGGGAAGAAGTTTTGCGCACAAAGGTCGTAATAATAAATCATGGGCTTGCGAAGCCGTCGCCACCAGCGGCATCGTTTCTTTACGCTGTGATTTAGGACGCTGTCCTATCACTTCTCCTGTGATAATAAAATCAAAATTGTTTTCTTTAATCCATTCTTTGGCTTTTTTGATCATGAAGATTTTACAATCTAAACAAGGATTTAAATGCGCACCATATCCATATTGAGGATTTAAGACAATGTTTTTGTATTCTTCGACAATATCGATGATGTGAAGTTTAATATTCAGTTGTTCTGCTACCCACAATGCATTATTTCGCTTAGGTTTATCATGTTTACGAATGGCATGTGTATGTCCTTCAACACAAAATCCCGTAAAAAAATTAATGCCTTCGACATGGATACCTTGATCCAAAATTAATTTCGTTGCGAGCATGGAATCCAAGCCGCCGGAAATAAGGGAGATGGCTTTATACTGTTTATAGTTATTCATGGAGTTCTTGGATAATCTGGATGGGGGATAATACAAGCCACAGGACATACTTCAATACATTGCGGTACTGCATAATGCCCAACACACTCCGTACATTTTGAAGGGTGGATTATATAGTAATTATCTCCCGGAGAAATAGCCTCATTAGGGCATTCTGGCTGGCAAACATCACAATTGATACATTCATCTGTAATCATCAATGCCATGGTTCAATCTCTATTTATAAATCTCTTTGCGATGCCCAATAGCAAGAACCAATATAATTAATTCTTCATCTTTAATATCACAAATAATACGAAAACCCCTCACTCTATAACGCCATAAACCCCACTTATCCCCCTTTAATACATGACCGAAATGTCGAGGATTTTTACACGCTTCCAGACGATCATAGAGATAATCAAGGATCTGTTTTTGTATCGATCTATCTAATTTTTTTAATTGTTTCTCAGCAAAATCGCTGAATTTAACTGTCCAAGCCAAGCTCTTTCCTTATTTGTAAAAGCGATTTTGTTGTCTTCATTTTTTTTTGAGCCAATTTAGCTAATTCAAGATCTTCGATATCTTCTAAATAATGAATAATAGCATTCCTAATAATAACACTTCGATTAGTATGTTTTTCCTTTGCAAGCAAGTCTAAAGCTTTAATAAGCGGTTTTTCAATTCTTATCGCTAACATAATAAATTCCTTTAATAAATGACTCGTGTTATACAAAGTATAACAGCTATTTTTTAAAAACCAAGCTAAACCTCACCGCCCCATTCCTACAAAAATAAAGCCTTCTTATCTTGCCTCTTTCCTTCTAGCCTGGTAGAATTTGTTCATTCTATGACCAAAGAGACAGCAATGCAAATCGCAACCCCCTCTATTCAAACTTGCCCTGCACCGTTTAAACAACGGTCTTTTAAAACAGAGGCTGCGCTATCAACCCCCGCTATTTTATTAGTAGAAGCACCTCAGGTATCTCAAGAATTTCATTTAAATATATTGCGTCTTTTAGGCTGTCGTATTGACCTTGCCAGCACAGGAAGGCAAGCCCTAGCCTTATCAAAACATCACTATGATCTTATTCTGCTTGATCTTAACCTGCCGGATCTTTGTAGTTTTAAAGTAAGCAAGGCTATCAAGAAACATCATCACCCCACCCCTGTTCCTATCATTGCTTTGATGACGGATGAACATCAACTTCAAGAACAAACGGATATTGACGGTTTTATTTTAAAACCTGTGCCAGCAGAAAAGTTTATTTCGATTTTGACGCACTGGGTAAAATAAAATGTTTTTTTAATTTTTTAACCACTAACGGCGGCACGAAAACAGAAACATCCCCTCCTAAAGCTGCAACTTCTTTCACAAAAGTAGAAGAGATATACGCGCAATCTTCGCCGGGCAATAAAAAAATAGTTTCAATATCAGGATCAAGATGACGGTTCATGCCAATCAATTGATATTCATACTCAAAATCTGAAACACGACGTAAACCACGCAAAATCACAGGGATTTTTAATTGTTTTGCAAAATCAATTAAAAGATTAGAAAAACCTTGCACTTCAATCCGTGAATCCCCTTTCAAAACTTCTTTTATAAGCTGAACGCGTTCTTGTAAAGAAAATAATGGTTTCTTTTCTGTATTTTCTGCAACAGCCACCACCACACAATCAAATAATTTAAGCGCTCGTTGAATTAAATCAATATGCCCTTTTGTAAGGGGATCAAAACTACCGGGATAAATAATAGACTTTAACATTATCCTTAACCTAGCAAGCTAAACAATATTAGAAATAGTGATACAACTATTATTATCAACAAGCAAATTTTTCCACCCGCCACTCGATAACCCTTTGCTATTTTCTTACTGTATCGCCCCGCCCAAGCCATTGCAGCAGGCAGTAATGCAAGCAAAATAACACAACATGTTCCTGCATAATTCAAACCTTTTAAAAATAAATTAGGGTTAATCAATACAATTAAAAGAGGGGGCAAAAAAGTTAAACTTAAAATAAAAAGTTTTTTAACACCTACTTTAGGAAGCTTTAAACCATCAGACAAGAAATCCGATAAACCCAAAGATACCGCCAAAAATGAAGTAATAACACTAACAGAAACAAATACGTCGACAAATAGTGTAATCCACGAATGAGCAAGTTGCAGAGTGATAGCTTGCATCAAAGCACTCGTTGTATTTTGATCTGTTTTTAAAATTTCATTGAGCACATCAGAGCTTAAAACACCATGTACCGCCCATATCCACAAACTATAACAAATAAGCGGAACAAAGCTGCCAATCATAATCACTTTTCTTAATGTTTTTACATCATCTTCAAAATACACACGTAAGCTTGGCAGAATCGTCGCAAAACCAAAGGAAGTTACAATCACAGTCACCGTTGACATCGCAAAAGCAAAATGTGAATTAAACAAAATGTTTGATCGCACATAAGGCATAATTGAAAATACTAATAAGAAAAAAGCCGTTAATTTTGTTATCATAAAAACACGATTAACATGATCTACGGCCACAATGCCGTGATAAACGATCGAAGAAAAAATAATCGTAAATATAACAGCATAAAACCTTTCAGATAACTCATAATGCAAGGGAGAAAATAAACTTTGAAAAATATCTGCACCCCCCGAAATATACGCAGACAATAAACAATATAATAATAATAAATAAGAAACCCAAGCCGTGATCTGCCCTGGCAATCCTAAGGTTGCACGAGACATTGAAACCAAATTAGTTTTACGCGGCAACCACATATTGACTTCTAAAATCAAAAAAGCAGAATACGTCATGAGTGCCCAAATCAAAAATAAAGAAATGCAGGCTCCCACAAAACCAAACGTCGCCGTTGCAACAGGCAATGCTAACATCCCCGCCCCAATAGAAGTGCCTATGACCAACAGAATTCCACCTAACATTTTAAAAGACATTTACTTTCCCCTTTTCGTTTTTTGTTGATATGGATTTTCCCCTTCCTTAAATGCCAATCTGACAGGGGTTGCAATTAAATTTAATTTCTTTCTAAAAAAACTTTCTAGATAACGCTGATAAGCCCGCGGCAAAGAAGCCACTTGATTACCATGCACAATGATCGTCGGTGGATGGTGTCCTCCTAAATGCGCATAACGTAATTTCACACGTCGTCCTTTTACTAAAGGGGGTTGATGCGCCTCTACTGCTTGACTCATCCACTCATTAATCAAAGAAGTAGACACCGTACGCATGGCACTTTGATAGGCTCTGGCAATCGATTTAAATAACAAGCCTACATTGGTTCCATGCAAGGCTGAAATAAAATGAAATTGCGCATAACCTAAAAAATCCAAACGCCGATCCATTTCTTTTTTGATTATTATTCTTTTCTCTTTAGACAAATGATCCCACTTATTCACAGCAATAATGAGTGATTTCCCTTGCCTATCCACAAAACCCAATAAATGTAAATCTTGATCGGTGATAACGCTTGTCGCATCCAACAAAAACAAAACGACCTGCGCTTCTTCAATTGCTTTCAACGTTTTTAAAATTGAAAATTTCTCAAGACCTTCTTGAATACGAGAGCGTCGTCTCACACCAGCGGTATCTATAAATATATAGGACTTTTCGTTTTTTTCAAAAGGAATATAAATACTGTCTCGTGTTGTCCCGGGCGCGTCATACACGATGACACGCTCCTCACCTAATAAACGATTCATTAATGTGGATTTACCCACATTAGGCTTCCCTACAATTGCAACTTTAATTACTTCTTTCTTAATTTCCCGCATGATTTCTTGATTATTCTCAGGCAAGTATCTTACGATTTTTTCCGCTAAATCATTTAAACCCCTACGATGTGCCGTTGAAATTAAAACAAATTCTTTGAAACCTAATTCTTGAAACTCTGCGCCTGCTTCACTGACGGCGATACTTTCGCATTTATTAATAACTAAAATAAGTGATTTATTAAATTTACGAAGTATCTGCGCTAACTCACGTTCTTGAGAGGTTAAACCTTCTTTTGCATCCACGACCCACAGAATGACATCAGCGTCTTGAATGGCCACTTCGGTTTGTTTACGCGTACTCGCCTCAAGCCCGCTATTTATATCGACCATCCCACCCGTATCCACCACAATACAGGAATGATCTTCAATATCTGCAAAACCATATAAACGATCACGCGTCACGCCCGGCACATCGGCAACCAAGGCCCGCGTGCTTTTCGTCAAACAATTAAATAAAGTCGATTTGCCAACATTAGGGCGCCCTACAATCGTGATGACAGCTTGCATGAAAATAAAATCCTTATATTTAAAACGTATTTCAAATTATGCTGCAAGGAAGAATATTCTCGATTTCAGCGAGTTTTCTTATCTTTTCATTAAGTCTTAGTAAAAAATTGCCTTTTGCAGAGTTTAAATTGTGGTTTTTTTTAAGACAATGTTATCATTAGATTTTTTTAACTGCGAGGTTAATTTGTATGGGCGCTTCCACAAATACCATCCAATCCATCCAAGAAGAAATTTCTAGTATTTTAAACTCAGCTATTTTTAGAAGATATCCTACTTTCGTTGACTTACTTAAAAAAAATTTTCTTGAGAACAATCTTTTTTCTAAAATGATATCTTCTCAACAAGAAAAGGCCATACAAAACTTTTATATTCAACTCTCGACTTATGTCACTCTGCTAAAAACACAACTAGAGATAAGGGTTCTTTCCACAGCTAATACTGACTTAGCAACCTCTACTATTACTATAGATTGTATCAAACAAGAATTACCAAACAATTTAAAAAAAATCTATTCTAATTTTACAAAAGCGGAAGAAGAAGAAATGCAAAGATTACACTCCCAACGTAAAGTACTTTTTCATCTTGCTAAAATTAGCACCGGCGCTTTCCTTTTTGCTGTCGGTCTTTTCATTGGTTTTGCTTTTGGTGGTCTACCCATTGGTTTCACCATTTCTGGCAGCTTCGCAGTTCCTTTCGTTATACTAGTTGTAATAAGTCTCATAGCAGCAATAAAGTATGAGGACGCTTATTTAAATCTAAAAAATAAGCCTACCTACAACAACACAGACTATCAACAAAAAGATCAAGCATTGGAAAGCTTACTAAAATTAACTTCATCGGAAGCACTCAGCGCAAATCAACAACGACTACCACCATCATCTTACAGTCCGTTGTTTGCATCCCCTCCCATGGTTACTTCTTCTACTACTACACTGCCGCAACCCCTCCCTTCACAACATCACCGCAGCCGTAGCTTATCTTTTTAAAAAAGCAAGTATCCTTAACAAACTTTAAGGAACTGGCTTTTATTTTTTATTTATTTCTTTTTTCATGGCAAAACTTAAAATTTAATTAAGAAACACGATAAATTGCCTTTTTACTTACGTTAATTTTCTTTTTTATCCCATTTTGCATGTCTTAGCTTAACCAGACTGCGCAGGCTTTTATCCGTCACAGCAAAAACACTGAATTTAGTCTAAATTAAAAATAAGAGCTTCAAAAATAAAGATGAACTAAGCGAGGTAATTATGTTAAATCGTGAATTAGAATACACACTGAATATGGCCTTCAATGATGCTCGTGCGAAGCATCATGAATATATTACCATCGAACATTTACTTTATTACTTACTTGAAAATCCTTCTGCCGCTGCCATTTTACGTGGTTGCAACGCTAACCTCGAACGTCTAAAAAAACAATTATCTAATTTCATTTCAGAAACAACTCCTATCTTAGACGAAAAAAAACAAAATGATACGCAACCCACTTTGGGATTTGAACGCGTATTACAACGCGCTATCTTTCAAGCACAATCTTCAGGACGCAATGAAGTCAATGGCGCTAATGTGTTAGTAGCTATCTTCAGCGAAGAAGAAAGCCAAGCCGTTTATTTTCTTCGTCAAGAAAATATTTCTCGTTTAGATGTTATTAATTATTTGGCACAAGGTGTTACGCGCTCTTATAACTTGAGTCAAGACACAAACCCTTTTGGTGCACCTCGCCCCGGCCTAGAAGAAGAATTAAATCCTGAAGGGGGCTTATCATTACCCCTTGAGCATTACGCACCTAACCTTAATACCAAAGCAAAAATCGGAGCGCTGGACCCTATCATTGGCCGCGAAGAAGAAATTGCACGCACCATTCAAATTCTTTGTCGTCGACGAAAAAATAATGTTTTACTTGTCGGTGAAGCAGGTGTGGGTAAAACTGCCATCGCAGAAGGCATCGCAAAACTCATTTCCGATGGAAAAGCTCCCGCTAAACTTGCTAACTGCACCGTTTATTCTTTGGATTTAGGCAATGTGCTTGCAGGTACAAAATATCGTGGTGATTTTGAAAAACGATTCAAAGCTATTTTATTGCAACTCAAACAACAACCCGGCGCTATTTTATTTATCGATGAAATTCATACCATCGTCGGTGCAGGCGCTGCTTCTGGCGGCGTGCTTGATGCTTCTAATTTAATAAAACCTATTCTTTCTACCGGTGAATTACGCTGCATGGGCTCCACCACTTACACAGAATTTCGCAATATTTTTGAAAAAGATCGCGCACTCACACGTCGTTTTCAAAAAGTAGATGTACCTGAGGCTTCCGATAAAGAAACCTTACGCATTCTTAAAGGATTACGATCACGACTTGAATTACACCATGGTGTGAAATTTTCATCGTCTGCCTTACGCGCTGCCGTCGAACTGTCAGGACGCTATTTAACAGATCGTTTTTGGCCCGATAAAGCCATCGATGTGATCGATGAAGCCGGCGCTTATCAATGTTTGCAACCCGAAGACAAACGCAAAAAAGTCGTGCGCGTTCATGAAATTGAAGAAATCATCGCTAAAATGGCCCGCATTCCTACCAAAAGCGTTTCCGTCTCCGATAAAGAACGTTTATTTAAATTAGATCATAATTTAAAAGAAATTATTTTCGGCCAAGACAAAGCAATTGATACACTCTGCTCTGCCATTAAACTCGTACGTTCAGGGCTGGCAGATCCTTTACGTCCTGCGGGTTGTTATCTTTTTTCAGGCCCCACAGGCGTGGGCAAAACAGAAGTCACAAAGCAACTAGCACAAGTGTTGGGTATCGACTTTATTCGCTTTGATATGTCTGAATACATGGAAAAACACACTGTTTCTCGTCTCATTGGCGCCCCTCCCGGTTATGTGGGTTTTGATCAAGGTGGCTTATTGACTGAAGCCATCAATAAACATCCTCACGCTGTGTTATTGCTGGATGAGATCGAAAAAGCACATCCAGATGTTTTCAATTTGTTGTTACAAGTGATGGACCACGGCACGCTTACCGACAATAACGGCAGAAAAGCTGATTTTCGTCATATTATTCTGGTCATGACCACCAATGCTGGCGCAGAAGCCACGCAACGTGCTTCCGTAGGCTTCACACATCAAGATCATTCAAGCGATGCGAATGAAGCGATTAAACGCATGTTTTCACCTGAATTTCGAAATCGCCTAGACGCTATCGTACAATTTAATTCTTTAGACAAAACATGCATTGTTCGTGTTGTCGATAAATTTTTAAATGCACTTCAAAAACAACTTTCAGAAAAAAATGTAGAATTAACTGTTGATTTAAATGCACGTGACTGGCTTGCTCAACATGGCTACGACTCAAAGATGGGTGCACGCCCCATGACACGTTTAATTCAAGAAAAATTAAAGCGTCCTATCGCAGAACAACTTTTGTTTGGCGACCTGGTTAATGGTGGGCGCGTATCAGTGACAGCAAACAATGAAGATAATTTAACATTACGTTACTCTACCCCGATTAAAGTAGAAGAAACGA
>MGYM01000035.1:607-4973 GCA_001801745.1 Gammaproteobacteria bacterium RIFCSPLOWO2_02_FULL_38_11 | reverse complement strand
GCTTGTACATTTCAATAAAACAAAATTATCACATTGGGCATTTCGTAAGGTATTTGTCATTAAAGAAAGATCTTCAAGTGAGGCCATCCCCGTTGATATAAAAACAGGTTTGCCTGTTTTAGCTACTTTTTTCAATAACATAATATCTGTATTCTCAAAAGAGGCTATTTTGTAACAGGGCACCTCTAAGGTTTCAAGAAAATCAACTGCTGTCTCATCAAAGGGCGTACTAAAACAAATAAGTTTTTTTTCTTTGGCTCTTTCTATAATCGGTTTGTGCCATTCCCAAGGCGTATAGGCTTCATGATAAAGATCATAAAGATGACGCCCCGCCCACAAACTTTTTGGATCTCTGATATAAAATTCCTCACGTTCTACTTTAAG
Source organism: Gammaproteobacteria bacterium RIFCSPLOWO2_02_FULL_38_11 (assembly GCA_001801745.1). Taxonomy (GTDB): domain Bacteria; phylum Pseudomonadota; class Gammaproteobacteria; order HIGHO2-12-38-15; family HIGHO2-12-38-15; genus HIGHO2-12-38-15. Next base: position 4,589 of record MGYM01000035.1, on the reverse strand, counting down.
CGTCATGGTATCTGCAGTGTAGGTTTGCAATTTGATTGCATGCGCACCTGCTTGTGCAACCGCATCCACGATTTGCAGCGCTTTATCTAGAGATTGCTTGTGATTGCCTGACATCTCAGCAACAATAAAGGGAGTATGCTTAACGCCAATAACATGATTTTCTAATTTAAATTCTTTGTCTCCTTTCATGTTAACTCCAACTCAAAAACCTCATACTTTGGATTAAAACCTACACTTTGAAATAAAGCTTTAGAAATCACATTCTCTGGCAAGATTTTGGCAATTATTTTCTTAAAATTAAATCCAGCATTAGAAAGCCAAGCAATACCTTGTAATAATCCCTCTTTCCCATATCCTTTTCCACACTGTAGCGGATCAAGATAAATACTTATCTCCACAGCATCATTCTCTAAAAAATCAAACCTCAAACATCCCACCGCCATATTTTGTGACTCAATCATAAATAAACGTTTTTCTTGCGAAAGCAACGATGCATTAAACCAAGCGTTATGCGCTTCCCAGTTGATTTTTTGTGAACTCAATGAAGATTTTCTAACATTTTCACTATTTCGCCAGGGAAAAACAGTTGGAGCATCTCTTTTATCAGCAGGTCTAATATGTATCATGCCAAATCTAAAATTTCATTTAAAATTTCATTTTTTCCCGACGAAGAAGTAAGCCTCAATTCGTTTTCAATAAGTTTTTTTAATAAAGCGTCCTCGTTTTTTAATTCCATTATCCTTTCATGAAGTGTTTCATCTTCTAGAAAATCAATATCTCCTAAATAAATTCTCGCTCCCACATTTGCAACATCACGAGAAATTTCTTCTTGATTTTCAGCAACACTGACAACCAAACTAGGCAACCCAATATAACAACATTCCCAAGCAAATGCCCCACCTGCAATAATTGCCAAATCCGCTTGCATAAGTAACTTTTCATACTCCGGAAGCGAAAAATGATAGTTTAAAAAATGATGCTTATCGCATAATTTTTTGATTTTATTTTGATAAGGATTCGAAGGACCAACAATAATATCTACCACACACTCACGAATAAAATTTAAATTTAGCAAAGCACGGATAATTTTCTCAGTCGCATTTTTAATATCAACGCCTCCCATAAAAACCAAGAAACGCTTAAATTTATTTTCACGGTTTTTTCTTTTTTGACGCACTTCTGAGAGCGTACGCTTAATTAAAAGATAGCGCGGTCCCAACAATTGTTTACAGTTTTCTGGCAAAAAGAGACGGTAGCGATCTTTTTTTGTCGAATAATTTTGATCTAACAAAATTGAACACTCATGTGGACGATTAGCAAGATCGTCGATAACCATGATGTGTTTTACATAAGGCTTTAACAACTTTTCCCATTTTCCATCTAAGCCGTAATGATCAATTATCATAATATCTATTTTTTTATTTAAATTTTCTATTATTGCAATAGATCCTTTTGCATCTTCATCTTGTGATATGTATTCGTCACAAGGTAACACCCAAACCACAAATGCCTCTATTTTTATTTTTTCAATTAAATTCCCAAGATAATCTCTACAGATAAAGAAAACATTATAATTTTCTTCTCTTAAATGATTTGCTAAAACCAAACAACGATTAATATGCCCCGTGCCAATCTGTATCGAAGCATCAACACGAAACAAGGCTGTTTTCATGACGTCTCCGCACTGGGATACCTTTTTTATGAAGATAGTCTTTTGCCAGTTCAGGTGTTTGCTCAGTAAAATGAAATAGACTCGCTGCAGCAACAGCACAAGCACCTGCTTGGAGTGCAGCATAAAAATCCTCATAAACACCCGCTCCCCCAGAAGCAATAACAGGAATATTTACTGCGCCAGCTATTTCTTTGATCACATCAAGATCGTAACCTTTTAAAGTCCCATCATGCTCAATTGAAGTTAATAGAATTTCACCGGCTCCTTTATCTTCCATCAGCTTCGCCCATTTTCTTGCTTCAATATTCTGTTTTTTTTTCCCAGCGTGACTGTAACACTGATAACTTCCATTTTCTTTTCTAACATCGATTGCTACGACAATACACTGCGAACCAAAATAGGAAGCACTCTCTTTAATAAATTCTGGATTTTCATAAGCATAAGAATTAACACAAACTTTATCAGCACCACAGCGTAAAAGATTTTTAATCTGTTCTATTGTTTTAATTCCTCCGCCTAATGTTAAAGGCACGAAACAATGTGAACAAAAACTAGAAATTGAAACATAATCAGGTGTCCGATTATCTATTGTCGCGCTAATATCCATTACTATTAATTCATCAACACATCGAGAATTGTAAACTTTAATAGCCGGCAAAACCGGACCCACGCGCCGCCAACTATTAAAAGAAACCCCTTTTACTAAGCCTACATCTTTCCACAATAAAGTGGGAATAACCCTTGTCTTTAACATTCAAAACAAAAATTTTTTAATAATTGCAAACCTGCATAACCACTTTTTTCAGGGTGAAATTGAACGCCATAAATAAAATCTTTCTTGATCACAGAGGGAAAAACATGATTAAAATTCGTATTGGCTAACTGAAAGGCAGTGTTTTTTAATTTAAAATAATAACTATGTAAAAAATAAAAATCTTCATCCTGTTTTATTCCATTAAACAACGGGTTATCACCCTCTTGTTTTACTTCATTCCATCCAATATGGGGAAGCCGATAAGATCCTTCTTGAGATAATTTTACTACCTCTCCAGAAACAATTCCCAAACCTAGCGCATGCGCAGGCTCCCAACCACAATCTGCTAAAAGCTGCATACCAAGACAAATGCCTAACAAAGGTTTAGTTTTTGAAAATTCTACAATCTCAGGCATCCAAGACTTTTTATTTAAATTCGCTGCCCCATCAAAAAAAGCACCGACCCCAGGAATAATAGCTTTGTCATAGTCCTGCAACTGTTCAGCGCCCGTCAGACATTGGAAAGTAGCACCCACATATTCCAAGGCTTTCCCTAAAGAAAACAAATTCCCCATGCCATAATCTATTACTGCAATTTTCGTCATAATCTCAATTCAACTTAATTTCATCAGTTACAATATTTTCACTAAATGCTACCTGGGAAATATTATCATCATTAATTTTTTCTAAATTTCCAAATTTATCTTTCAACAAATTCCCATTTTTATCTATTTTAAATAATTTTTTATTACTGAAATCATCACAGACACGAATAAACTCCGCAACACTCATATCCAATGGTTTGAGAATTTCATCTAGAGGTTTATTGAGATAATGCCAAGGAAATTTCCCATCACGCTCTTTTACTAATTTAAGCACTTCCGACCGAGTCATGATATTTCGGCGAATGTACATTGAACCAATATCAGAGGCACGGCTAAAACCAAATTTTAAAAATTTAAAATAATCGTGTATACCTACTTGGTAATTATCAATATTTTCATAATTAACAATAGAACCTTCCACTCTATCCGAATGAGGCCTAAATCCATGTGCTTGCGCTACTAATGCGTTTCTGAACCCATGCCAAGGCAGGTAATACCCCAGAAAAACGCCCGTTACACCTACTCTTTTTAATTCTTCATCAGAAGGATAGGTATAAGGAATCAAATCTTTCTCTGAAAACCCATAATTAACTAAATCAGCAACACGCAATCCCAGTAATCCCCCAAATTCCTCCAACCAACGTCTTGTTAAATAATTATTTTTTGCTGCCGCGCCAGGCCCCCCATACTCATTCTGAGAATTCTCTCCCCATATAATTAAAGGTATTTCAAACTTCACGGCCATGATAATAGGAACCGTAAAAATCGAAACATGCTCAGGCCATGAAATATCACCCACTTCAATTAGAGCAAGTCTATTTAACTTTTTTCGAATAGTAGGATTTGCTGTAAATTCAATATAATCCACACCCGCGTTTTTTAAATTCTCAATATTCTTACGTCCTATCTCTGATAAATCACATGTGGTTGCAGTGACACATAATGGTCTCA
>MGYM01000035.1:265-601 GCA_001801745.1 Gammaproteobacteria bacterium RIFCSPLOWO2_02_FULL_38_11 | reverse complement strand
ATTGCAATACTTTTAAAACTTGGAAAGTACTGTCTTTTCCTCCGCTCACGGGAATAACACAATCCCAATGCTTATTATCTTTGGCACGATATCGATCAAAGACTTCGCGCAATTCACTTTCTCTTTTTTCCCAGTCCACTTCTTTTCTATTTTCAAAATATCGACAAGCAGAACATATCCCCGCTTCATCGATATACAAATCAGGTTTTGTATGAGGTAATACACATCTCCGACAATAGATAATCATGATAAAACCTCGCAATTCAAACCCATAGATTGATACATTAATTCTGCATGCATCCAATCTTCTTCTGTATCGATATCCTGAACTAAATA
>MGYM01000035.1:0-259 GCA_001801745.1 Gammaproteobacteria bacterium RIFCSPLOWO2_02_FULL_38_11 | reverse complement strand
TAAAAAAATCGGGATACTATTTTTCCCAAAAAGAGGAAGGCTGTCTGAAAACGCTTGGGCTCGTCCCCAATAAAATTGACCCGCATCATGAAAGGCTTCTTCCAAATCTTGAGACCGCTGATTAATCCAATCAGGAAAAAAAGGCTGAACACCTTCAGCGCCCTCTTTTTTGAGCGCTCTTTGAATAGGAAATCGAAAATGGGTTACTGAAAATGCATAATCTTTTCTTGAAGAAATTAATTTCTCGTAAGCTAATTTC
>MGYM01000034.1:16071-19898 GCA_001801745.1 Gammaproteobacteria bacterium RIFCSPLOWO2_02_FULL_38_11 | reverse complement strand
TCCCTATCTGATGTTTCTTTTTGGTGTCGGTATGGGCGGATTTTTAATTTGTTTTTCTATGGTAAGAGAAGTCAACAAATTATTTTTAGCAGGCACCGCCATTGGTTTCATGAATATGTTTGATTCTCTCTGGGAAGCACTCTCAGAACCTTTAATAGGAAAGCTTTTAGATTTGGGTTGGACAGGTGATGTTGCTGAAAATGGTTCAAGGCTTTTTTCGTTTTCTAATTATCAAGCCGCCTTATCGATTTTGCCGCTTTATTTAGTGCTTGCTTTAGTTTGTCTTTTTTACGTTAAAGAAACAAACGGTACTCAAAAATTATAAAAAAAAGTCGCTATATTATTGTTTTTCCAATAATATAGCGACGAGGTTGCCTCAACGTCAACTTAGGAGATTCACATAAAAAAACGGGGGGCTTGATAAACAGGATAGTAAATTCTTATTAAAATTAAAATCGCAAAACAGCACTAACCTCTGTGGGAAATTCGAACGAAAAAGACCGCGCTAAATAGCCTAGGGCAAAGTCTTTAATTGCAAAAAATAACGTTAATCTCTGCAATCATTTTCCGAAAAACCCTCCTAAGATGTCTGAATTCAAAAAACGAAGGAAATCACATGCAAGAAACAGAAAGTATTTGGTTTAATGGGAAGCTCGTTGGCTGGCAAGACGCCAAAATTCATGTCCTCACACACACACTTCATTATGGTGGCGGGGCTTGGGAAGGCATTCGTTTTTATAAAACCGACAAAGGACCTGCCATTTTCAGATTAAGCGATCATGTGGCGCGTCTGTTTTATTCTGCCGGTGTTTTAAAAATGCCAGTTCCCTATTCCAAAGAAGAAATCACTCAAGCCATCATCGATGTTGTCCGCGTCAATAAATTAGAAGAAGGCTATATTCGCCCTATTGCATTTTATGGTTATACCAACATGGGCGTAAACCCACGCGGAAATCCCATTCAACTTGCCATTGCCTGCTGGCCTTGGGGCACTTATTTAAAACACAAGATCGTTAATATTAAAACGAGCAAATACATCCGTATTCACCCTGGCTCTACTGTCATCGATGCAAAATTATCAGGGCATTACCTCAATGGCATCTTAGCGTCCTTAGAATTAGAAGGCACCTCTTATGATGAAGCTTTGTTTTTAGATAGTCATGGAAAAATTTCAGAAGGTGCCGGTGAAAATTTCTTTTTTGTAAAAAATAATATTCTTTCCACACCTCCCCGCGGCACCATGTTACCCGGCATCACACGTAACACAGCCACGCAAATTGCAGATTATTTAAAAATTGAATTTACTGAAAAAGAACTAAATTTAGAAGAAGCTTATCAAGTCGACGAAGCGTTTTTCACGGGCACGGCGGCAGAAATCACACCGATTCGATCGATAGACGATCACCTCATCGGCCAGGGAGAAGAAGGCGTGATCACGGCAAAAATTAAAAAAACCTTTCTTGATATTGTTCACGGAAGAAATACAGATTTTATAAAGTTTTTAACTTTTATATAATTTATTCGGCAATTTTTATATGCTTCCTTTTTGCTGCATTTAATAATGCTTTATCTTTAGTGGCCAACGGTAACCCACGCCTCATCGCTAATTCTAAATACGCTGCATCATAGACAGTTAATTTTTCTTCATAGGCAACAGAAAATATATGATTAAAACTCTTTTCAGAAGTAAAAGTATCTACCTCGATTAACAAACCCTCAATTAATGAAAAAAATTCTAATATCCCTGCGTAAGTAATTCGTTTATGTTTTTCCGCCATCAATAAAAAATTACTCATTTCTAAATGCCAGATACTAGGTACAATAGCTGTACTTTTTTCCAATTTCTCAAGAAGCATACTCGTTTTTTCTGTAGCCTCATCATGAAAACACCAAGAAATTGCGATGGAAGCATCTAATATAAAACTCATGAACGTCTCCCCTCATCTCGCAAAACTTTCCAATCTAATTTCAAAAAATGAGAACGATTAAACTTCTTAATCTTCTCAATCGTTAATTTAATTTCAGCCTTATTAACAGAAAAAGCGGGAATTAACTTCGCAACGGGACGACCATGTTTGGTAATAATAACTTGCTCCCCTTTTTCTACTTTCTGTAGCAATGAAGAAAAGTGCGTTTTTGCTTCAAACGAACCTATACTTTGCATAGATATCCTTAATTAAATTAGGTTGAATTAGACTAGTATAAGTCTAGTTTTTATTAAATTCAAGAAAATTCGTTATTTTTATGGTTTAGAAACAAAAGGATTGTCTTTAATATAAAATCTCAAATTTTTTTTAGCCCAAGCACCGGCATAATCAACACCCACTTCAACAATTTTTCCAATATGCTTCACATCTTCAAAAACATGTACGAGATACTTTCCAAGCAAGTCTTCTGCGACTATCATGGTGTCGCGATCATAAAAATGGCCTTCAAGCTTTTTTATATAATTCATCAGGAGATAAAAATGGCTCTAACTTTTTCTACGATGCTACCACTAGGGACCACCGCACCTACCTTTACTTTAGCAAATGTTATCAACAATAAAATATTTTCTCTTGCCTCTGTCCCAGCACAAACAGGGACCGTGATCATGTTTATCTGCAATCATTGCCCTTTCGTCAAACATATTATGGAAAAATTATTAGAAATTGTTAATACATATGAATCTCAAGGCATTCAATTTATTGCAATTAGTTCAAATGATATCAACAGTTATCCTGATGATGCGCCTGAGAAAATGCAAGCACTTGCAAAAAAATTAAATTTTAATTTTCCTTATCTTTATGATGAAGATCAATCTATTGCAAAAGCCTATCGTGCTGCTTGCACCCCTGATTTTTACCTTTTTGACGCTTCATTAAAGCTTGCTTATCGAGGACGCCTTGATGATTCTACACCGGGAAACAAAATACCTGTCAGTGGAAAAGATTTGAGAAAAGCCTTGGATTGCCTTTTAACTCACACCCCGCTTCCACCTGAACAACACCCCAGCCAAGGCTGCAATATCAAATGGAAAGATGAAGTAAAGCTTAACTAGATATTTTAAAATCCCTACTATAATCACAGCACATCTGACTTATTTTGTAGGGATTTTTAAAATGAAGTTTTATTTAAAAGGATTTATTTTCTTTATCTTTTTTTTCCCTTTTTATTTTTCTGAAAGTTATGCAGAAAATATCAATCACAGCACACAAACCGTCGACTATGCTTCTTTGGTTGACCAACATATCGAGCCCTTAGGCGAAAAAGTCATTATCGTTGATCCCATAAAACACGTATGGGCTGCTTATGATGCGCAAGGTCAACTTCTCCGTGCCGGATTAGCCACAACAGGCTCACATTGGTGCCCTGATTTAGGACGTCCTTGTCGTACTGCGATGGGCAAGTTTCGCATTAAATCTTTAGGCGGACCTGCTTGCAAATCCAGTCAATTTCCAAAACCCTATGGTGGCGCACCCATGCCTTATTGCATGTTCTTTAATAAAGGACAAGCCTTACATGGCTCTCCTACGAGCCAGGTTAGACCGGCCAATCTCAGCCATGGTTGTGTGCGTCTACGCATCGAAGACGCAGAATGGATACGCTATGACTTTGCATCTGTCGGTACCCTCGTCATCATCAAACCTTATTTATAACGTCAAAGGAGACACGTTATGTATTATTATAAAATAGGATTATTTTTCTTAATCTCACTTGCCCTCACTTCATGTCAAACTTCCACAGTATTTGAAGACGACGCTCTAGAAAACACACCCTCTTCCCAAACAAGCATCGTTCCTTTATCAAAAGAAGATATGATTTCTGAAGAAAATAATTTTTCTAAT
>MGYM01000034.1:9207-16002 GCA_001801745.1 Gammaproteobacteria bacterium RIFCSPLOWO2_02_FULL_38_11 | reverse complement strand
GTGCGAGCCTGGGGAGCTTATGATGCACAAGGAAATTTAATAAGAGCAGGATTAGCCGCTTGTGGTGCGGATTGGTGTCATGATACTGGGCGTCCTTGTCGCACCACCACAGGCACTTTCCGAATTAAAAACTTGGGCAATGAAAGTTGCAAATCCAGCAAATATCCCAAACCTAACGGTGGCGGCCCCATGCCTTATTGCATGTTCTTCCACGGCGATATGGCTTTGCACGGCTCTCCCATGATGGCAGATGCCAATATGAGTCATGGTTGTGTTCGCATTCCTGTCGCAGATGCACAATGGATACGTTATGAATTTGCCACGGTAGGGACGAAGGTTGTTATTAAACCTTATGCAAAAAATATCGCGAGTCACTAAGCCATGATGCTATTAATTTTTATTTTAGTATTTTTAACTGTGATTTTAACTTGGAAGAAGGAACGTCAAAAATCGCTTCTTTTATTTGTTTTAACTTTTGTAATTGCTTTTGTTTATTTTTGTTTTCATATTTCTTCACATTTGGCCATACAACTTTGAGGTTATAAGTTCACATCTTTAGGTACGAGAGGTATATATGCCTTGGAATACAAAAGTAAAATTAATCACAATCTTTTGTAATATATTTGAATTGGCCGGTGTTATTATTGTGCTTTCGATGGCATTTGCATTTCAGATAATATTACATGAACTCCCTTGTCCTTTATGTTTATTACAAAGAGTAGGGTTTTTTCTTATTGCCATCGGGTTTCTAATGAATTTACATTTTGGTTTTCGCTTGTATCATTATGCAATGACAATCCTGGGTGCTTTGTTCACGGCCTTTGTTGCTTTAAGACAAATTTCATTGCATGTTATCCCCGGCACAGGATTTTACGGAAGCCCATTTTTAGGATACCGGCTTTACACTTGGTCTTTCATTATTTCTACGATCATTATTTTTTTCACAACAATTTTATTTTGTATTAATCAACAATATCTGGCGACAAATAAAGACAAGAAGATTTTAAAAACGTACATCACGCCCCTCACACATGCTTTATTTTCAGTATTTGTTGTTGTCCTTTTTTTAAATATCATTACTGTTTTTCTTGAATGCGGTTTTGGCAGCTGCCCCAGTAACCCAACACATTATTTGTTTTAATTTAGAGGAAATCTTTTAAAAACATTTCGCACAACGATTCATCAACAAGGCATCCACCAACACGAGCGCACACATTGCCTCTACCACTGGCACAGCACGCACAGCAACACAAGGATCATGGCGTGAACCTTCCGGTAAATTCAATATTGTCTCTTGACCTTGTGTATCTACAGTTTGTTGTGGTTTGGCAATACTGGACGTGGGTTTAAATGCCACACGACCTCCAAGCGACATGCCCGTTGAAATTCCCCCTAAAATACCACCGGCATGATTGGTTTGCGTCTGAATACGCCCTTCTGAACGCACAAATAAATCATTATGTGTTGAACCCGTCATGCGGCAAGCATGAAACCCCTCACCCACTTCAAATCCTTTGGAAGCAGGTAAACTTAACATGGCTTTTGCCAAATTCGCTTCTAATTTTTCATACATCGGATCACCCAAACCCACCGGCAATCCCGTTGCAATAAATTCAACAACACCTCCTAAAGAATCACCCCTTTTTTTTGCTTTTGAAATTGCTTGAATAATTTTTTTAGAAATAGCTTCATCAGGACAAAAAACAGAGTTTTCAATAATATTTTTTTTAAATTCATTTATTTTTTTATTTTCTGGAATCTTACATTGAATGTTTCCTACCGCAGAAAGATAAGCAATAATTTCGATAGAAAAAAGTGAAAGTATTTTTCTGGCAACCGCACCTGCCGCAACACGACACACAGTTTCTCTGGCAGAGGCTCGCCCTCCGCCGCGATAATCATAGATGCCATATTTATTAAGATAAGTAAAATGGGCATGCCCAGGACGAAAATTATTTTTTATTGTTTCATATTTTGATGAATCAGCATCTTTATTAAAAATAATAATTGAAATGGGTGCCCCTGTGGTTTTGCCTTCAAACACACCTGAATAAATCTTCGCGTCGTCTTTTTCCTGGCGCGCAGAAACATGAGAATTTCGACCAGGCGCACGTAATGATAAGGCATGATTAATTTCTTCTTCTGACAAATCAACGCCTGCAGGACAGCCATCGATCACCACACCCATCGCCAAGCCATGCGATTCACCCCAGCTGGTGATTCGAAATAAATTACCAAAAGAATTACTTGCCATAAATTAATGTTTCCGAAGAGTTTCGCGCTTACAGCGCTAAAAGCATAATATTCACATCCCCCACCTTACGGTTCACTACGTGAATCTAAGGGTGGGGCTAGACTTCGTTGCCAGGCCTTCGGCCTGATAAAAACCCTCAAGAATTTATTTATGACAAGTCTATCAGGTCGAAGACCTGACAGCGCGAAACGCGCTTAACTACGGGGACTACACCCACCGCTGACCTACTATCAAATGAAAAAACACAGGAATTTCATCTGCGACAAGTATACAATGAAAAATCTATTAATACGCATTATTTCGGCACGTGACATGAGCGATAAGGAGCGCAACATTTATGAAAAAAGTTAAAAAAATATCAAAATTTAAGACCTCATCCAGTGAAGATAAATTCTGGCAAAAACATGATTCTACAGCATATATCAATTGGGACCATGCAAAAAAAATAAAACTTCCAAAAACAAGAGTCAAAAAAAACAAATCAATTATAAATAATTAATTTTTGCGCCTAACTTTTGAAACGCTTCAACAAATTCTGGAAAACTTTTATTAACACAATCGATGTTTTCAATTTTTGTTTTACCTTGCGCTGCTAATCCGGCCACCGCCAATGCCATTGCAATGCGATGATCATCATGGCTCTCCACACAAGCACCCTTCAAAAAACGGGGGGAAATAATCAATTCTTCCTCTTTCTCAAAAATAATTGCGCCCATTTTTTTTAATTCTTTTGTAATCGAAGTTAAACGATCACTTTCTTTTTTTCTTGCCGTCCCAGCACCTGTGATCCTCGTTTCACTCTCCGTAAAACAAGCAAGCACCGATAAAATAGGAACAGCATCAATGAATCGATTTACATTGATTTCTCCACCTTGTAGTTTGTCTGATTTTTTTATATGTAATTCTTTTTTAACTTCATCTATCTCAAATATCGCTCCCCTTTTTTGTAATTCAAAAACAAATTCTTTGTCGCCCTGCTTATCATTGATATCTAGATTTTTTAATGTCATTTCAGATTGTGTTATCAGCGCAGCCACAATAGGAAATGCAGCACTACTCCAATCTCCAGGCACAGTGTATTCAAATCCTAAAACAACACTCTTACCTGGAATAAAATATTTTTTATATCCATCACATTGATATTCAATACCCAGACGTTTAAACCAATCCAAAGTGAGATCAATCCAGCTTGTTTCTCCGGGATTTTTCACAACAATTTCTGTTGAATTAGGTGCAAACGCGCAAGCCATCAATAATCCAGACACAGGCTGGGAAATTTCACCTTGTAATGTAACGCTTCCCCCTCCCTGCAAAGGGCCACGAACAATCACAGGCGCATAAGTATTTTCTTGAGTAGAAACAGCCATGACATTTAATTGTTTTAATGCATCCAGCAAAGCTTGCATAGGACGACGGTTACGAACAGAAAAATCCCCCGTAATCACGCTATAACCGGGTATTAATGCCGAAATACCCGTAATAAAACGCAAGACTTGCCCTGAATTGCCCGCATCGATCACATCAGAGGGGCAACAAGGTTTTCCTGCAACACCCATAACCGTGATTTTCTTTTCTTCTTTTTTTATTTTTGCGCCTACCATGCTACAAGCCTGGATCATGGCTTGCGTATCCGGTGAATGCAAATAATGGTGAATAACACTTTCTCCTCTCGCCAAACTTGCAAATAAAATTGCTCTCAAAGTATGAGATTTTGAAGGCGGAATAGTTATCACACCTTGCATGAGAGAAGCCTGCACTTGATAAGCTTGAAAGTGTGATTTTTGTGACATAAGAAACCTTAAATAATCCTTCTCTACGCAAGGTCAGCTTTTCTTTGTATATTTATACATTTTAATGTATAGTTATACATAGGGCCTTAAACAGAGAAAAAGACATGCTAAACGTAGGCATTATAGGCGTAACAGGTTACACCGGCATTGAGCTTTTACGCCTCTTACAATCGCACACCCACATTAAGGTGAAATCTGTTTTTACAGCTTCTTATGCAGGGCAAGCTATTGCAGAGGTTTATCCTCACTTACAACACCAAACCTCACTTCAAGGTGAGAAACTCAATCTAGATGAAATCACACAAAATTGCGACCTCGTTTTTATGGCATTACCTCACGGCCATGCCATTGAATTAATTCCACCACTTTTGGCAGCTGGAAAAAAAATCATTGATTTAGGCGCTGATTTTCGTTTAAAAAATCAAAGCGATTATCAACACTGGTATCAACACCCTGCTGCACCTGAAACCTTACTCCAACAAGCTGTCTATGGTTTACCTGAAAAAGGAGAAAAAGAAAATATTAAAAACGCAAATTTAATCGCAAACCCAGGTTGCTATCCCACTGCAAGTATTCTTGCAACCCTACCCGCATTAAAAGCAGATTTAATTGACCCTGATGATTTAGTCTTTGACGCAAAATCAGGATTATCCGGCGCAGGTCGTACACTGTCCTTAAACACCCATTATTGTGAAGCTTCAGAAAACGTTTATCCCTATCAAATAGCAGGCGCCCACCGACACACGCCTGAAATCGAACAAGAATTAAGTTTGATTGCAAATAAAAAAATAATTATCCAATTCACACCTCACCTTGTCCCCATGACGCGCGGCTTATTGGTTACCTCTTATTTAAAATTAAAAAAATTAATTTCTAAAGAAGAAATTTATAAAATTTACAAAGAAATCTATCACAAAGAACCTTTCATCCGACTTTGTGATCACATACCGCAAGTCAAACACGTCAAAGGCAGTAATTTTTGTGACATTGGAATACAGATCGATGCTCGCACACAACGTCTTATCGTTGTGAGTGTCATCGATAATTTAATTAAAGGTGCGGCAGGGCAAGCTATTCAAAACATGAATTTAATGTACCAGTTTCCTGAAAATTTTGGCTTAAACAGCAATATGGTTATGTATCCTTAGGAGAAAAAATGAAATTTAAAATAATTGAAAATCACATCTGTGCTCCACAAGGTTTTTTAGCTTCAGGAATCAATGCGGGCATTCGAAAAAATCCTAATAAACCTGATCTTGCGATCATCTATAGCAAAATTCCTGCTATTTCTGCAGGTGTTTTTACAACAAACCAAGTAAAAGCCGCCCCTGTTTTACTCACACAACAACATATTAAAAAAAATAAATTACAAGCCATCGTCGTCAACAGTGGCAATGCCAATGCCTGCACGGGAAAGCAAGGTAAATTGCATGCATTGCAAATGGCAAGCGCGACAGCCAAACAACTTCAGATTGATACAAACAAAGTTGGGGTCGCAAGTACAGGCGTGATCGGGGTGCCCTTACCCATTAAAAAAATAGTTCAAGGTATTAGCATGGCTGCGAGCACACTCACCACACAAAGTGATTCAGCGGCAAAAGCCATTATGACAACAGACTTGGTCCCAAAAAGTATTGCAATCGAATTTAAGATTGCAGGACATCGCATCCGCATCGGTGGCATTGCAAAAGGTTCCGGCATGATTCATCCCAACATGGCAACGATGCTGGGATTTATTACCACAGACGCAGCGATTCATCCAACGGCGTTACAATACGCTCTCTCAAAAGCCAATGATGCTTCTTTCAATATGATCACAGTAGACGGTGATAGTTCGACAAACGATATGGTACTCGTACTTGCCAATGGTCTGGCAAAAAATCCCAAAATTAATTTAAAAAATGATCCGCATTTTAAAATTTTTTACGAAGGACTTTTATATGTTTGCACGGCACTTGCAAAGCAAATTGTGCAAGATGGTGAAGGTGCCACAAAACTGATTGAAGTGCATGTACACGGTGGCCTCACACAAACGCAAGCACAATTAGCAGCACGCGCCGTGTGTCGTTCTCCTTTAGTAAAAACAGCCATTTTTGGAGAAGATGCCAATTGGGGACGTATTGCAAGCGCACTGGGGGCCTCTGGTGCCGAACTTAATCCGAACCTACTCTGTATTGATTTAGGCTCGATGCCTTTACTCAAAAAAGGCATTCCCCTTCCCTTCAACGAATCCTCTGCGCGTAAATTATTAATGAAAAATAAAATTATTGTAAAAATAAATTTAAAAAAAGGAAAAGCGAAAGCCATCGCATGGGGATGTGATTTAACCTACGATTACATCAAAATTAACGCTTCTTATCGGAGTTAAATATATGAAACCTCTTTATATATTGAAGTGGGGTGGTGCCGCATTAAAAAACAAAGACATGTTACAAACGCTCATAAATGAAATAGCACAACTACATAAAAGTGGAATTCAGCTTGTTATCGTACATGGTGGTGGACCTGAAATATCCACGATGTGCGAACATTTAAAAATTGAAAGTATTTTTTCAAATGGGCAACGTATTACAAACGATGCTACTTTAGATATTGTTAAAATGGTGTTAGGAAAAATCAATATAGAATTAGTTAACAAATTAAATCACGCGGGCATTAATGCAGTTGGCCTGACGGGTGCAGACAAACAATTTATTCTAGCAAAAAAACTTAAAAATCCTCATGGCTTGGATTTGGGATGGGTGGGTGATA
>MGYM01000034.1:7684-9195 GCA_001801745.1 Gammaproteobacteria bacterium RIFCSPLOWO2_02_FULL_38_11 | reverse complement strand
ATACAGCTCTCATTGATATCTTACTTGAAAAAAAATATTGTCCTGTCATTGCCCCACTGGGTGTTGACTCAAAAGGTCATATTTATAATATTAATGCAGACACTGTGGCAGGCGCACTGGCAGGACAACTTAAAGCGAAAAAATTAATTATGCTCAGTGATGTCAACGGGCTTTATAAAACCTTAAGTGATCCAACAACACATATTAAAACTCTCAAAAAAGAAGAACTTTCTGCTTGGTTGAAAGGAAAAAATATTTCAAAAGGCATGATCCCTAAATTACAAGCATGTTTATACGCACTCAATCAAGGTGTTTCCTGCGCACATATTTTAGATGCACACCAAGCCACACATTTAACCTCTACTATTTTAGGCAATCACGCCATGGGAACAATGATCACTTGCTAGGATAGGACTTATGTCTTCAAACTATCTTCTTAATACTTATGCACGCTACCCTATTACACTTGTAAAAGGAAAAGGGAAATTTGTTTGGGATAGTAAAAATAAAAAATATTTAGATTTTTTAAGTAGTTTAGGATGCACGCCTTTAGGCCACTGCCATCCTGCAATAGAAAAAGACACGGTAAAACAATTTAAAAAATTATTACATACTTCAAATTTATATTCTTCACTTCCCAGCATAAAACTCGCCAAATTTTTAATAAACCACGGTGGTTTAGATAAAATTTTTTTCTGTAATTCAGGCACAGAAGCCAATGAAGCTGCCATTAAATTTTCGCGAAAATATCAATATCAAAAAAAATTAAAAAATAAAAATATTATTTTAAGTGCCTCTCATTCTTTTCATGGACGCACCTTAGGTGCGCTCACCGCCACCGCAAAGAAAAAAATACAAATAGGATTTGGCCCCCTTCCTAGGGGTTTCAAATATCAGTCTTGGAAAAACACGAAGTTTTTTTGTGATGCCATCGATGAAAACGTAGCGGCAGTGATATTAGAACCCATACAAGGTGAAGGCGGTATTCATGTTGCAAAAAAAAGTTTTTTAAAAGCAGTCAGAAAAAAATGTAATAAGATGGGGGCATTATTGATTTTTGATGAAGTTCAATGTGGTTTAGGTCGAACAGGCGAGCTCTTTGCCTATCAATCTTTTGGCGTTAAGCCCGACATCATTACCTTAGCAAAAGGCATTGCCAATGGCCTACCCCTAGGCGCGGTATGCGTGAATAACTTAGTTGCCCGCACTATTCAACCTGGCGATCACGGCAGCACTTTTGGCGGCAATGCCATAAGCTGTGCGGCTGCACTTTCAACACTGAACATCATTATCAAAAAAAAATATTTATCTAAAATTAAAAAATTAAGTTTTTATTTAAAACAAAAACTTGAATTATTACAAAAAAAACATCCTAATGACATTAAAGAAATTCGCGGCATGGGTTTGATGATAGGTATTGAATTTAAAATCAACCCCAAACCTATTTTATTTTTCTGTCAACGCTCAAGGTTACTTGCCAACATCGTGGCAGAAAACACATTACGTTTACT
>MGYM01000034.1:2844-7676 GCA_001801745.1 Gammaproteobacteria bacterium RIFCSPLOWO2_02_FULL_38_11 | reverse complement strand
ATATTATAAAAAAATCCGACATTGATTTTGCGATACGTATTCTTGAAAAATCATTACAAATAGGGCATGTCCCTCAGTAAAAATTAAATTTTTTAATTGCACGCTTGCACTTACGACTAAATAGATGCGCCTGCCTCGCGCGGAAACGTTTCATTCTGTGTAATAACATCTGGCGCTGTATTCGAAGTACTATGAATGTTATACAAACCAAAACGCTGCACGAGGGGCAGCACAGATTGTGATGTAGATGTAACAGGATGATAGAAAGATGATGATGAGGACGTTTCCTCAATAGGTGCTACAAAATCAGTTTGACGCACCACGTGATTTTGCTCATACACCTTACGTATAAAACCAGCAACATCTTCAAAAGTCACTGCAAAAAGTTCTTCTCCGGCATTTTCAGAAATACTGGCACCTAAACCAAAATTCAAAGCTCCTATAAAACTTCTCACTTCCAGACCTTCCGCAAGATTTGACAAGCGGAAACAGCCCGTATCAAGCTCTCGTTCAAGATCAGCCGCCATCCTTAAACCACGCGACAAATAGTCACGCAGTGTCTGAGCAATTAACCCTGCTCTCATTTGAAGAGAAAGTGGCCTTACTTCTAACGTCAGAACAAAACGACTTCTAATTGCATCAGAAAGCAGGTTAGAATGATTTGTTGCCGCTAAAACAACAACATCCATTTTGGCCGCACCTTCACTGTTTCCATCCATATTCACTTGCAAACAAGCAGCCGCTGCTTCACCCCCTCTAGACAACATCATGTCTATTTCATCAATGAACATCAGTGCAGGATGAAATTGTTGGGCATAGACAAAAGCACGTGCAAGTTCACTCACATCACGAGAACAAATATCTGGCCTCACAACTAAATAAGGTAAGTTAGCTTTCGCTAATAATTGCTTGATCGTAAATGTTTTTCCACCCCCCGGCTCGCCATGAAGAAGCGCATGCATACGAAATATAGGATCATAGTTTTCTGAATGTTTGAGAAAATTCATGATTTTTTTAAATTCTTCAACGACATCCTCGTCCACACCCTCTAGATGATCCAAAGGATTTTCTTCCTCTTTCAGTTTAAACACAGGAAGTTTTAATTCCACACTGTCATGTTCTTTATTAAATTGTCGCTCAAAACCGCTTGATACTTGCTGAAAAGCTTTTTGGATGCAAGGTTCATCTAAATGCTCAACCTCGGAAAGACGCTGAACAATATTTTCTAATTGTCGCGGAGACCAACCCGTCGTAATACTGGCTAGTTTTGGAAGATAAGCTTCAGGAATAATATGCTCTCTAAAAAAATAAGAAAGTAAATTCTCACGTTGCTTACAATCAGGCAAAGAAAAAACAACCCTTTGCGCTGCACGATTCAATATCGCCTCTGCAATCCGCTCGGGAAAATTAGTTGCGCCAATAACGACAACTTTCGTATTTTTTATTTTGTCTATTTGTTTTTGAAATTCTGCCACTGCCCTTTGAGGATCATGATGCGCTGCTGTTAGCGTCCCCGAAATGGCAGAGCATACTGTATCCATTTCATCAATAAATAAAATTTGAATTTTATGAGGATCTTCTTCTACTGCTTGAGCAATTTCAGAAAAATTCTGAATAATTCTTGCCTCCGCTTGATTTAAATATCTATCATCTGTCGTAGCCGCAATCCATTCCGTTACCACGCAATCACTCTGCTTTTTTAAATATTCAACAACCAATGTTGTTTTACCGGTTCCGGGCGGACCTTCTAACAAAATAAGCTGATTACCCGTCCATCCTCCTCTTCTTACTCTATCAAGAAAGTTTTTTACCTGCTGTAATTGCTCTACATTCGATTGAGGATTATTTGAAATAAGCACCCCACTTATTTGAAAAGGATCATCATTTTTTTTCAATAAAACTTCTGCTGTTTGATTTTGATTATCCCGAACATAACGCAGATCAATTAACTGTTCTGCCAAAGTTCGTACTTGCTCAGGTAACACCGAACAAACTTGTTTAAGGCTAGCAAGCCAATGCAAAAGTGTTTTATGAGTAATTCGAGAAATTTTATTAACATTTTCATTAACATTTCTTAACTTAGCATCAATCAGCCTTACTGTAATCGTGAGCACAGCTCTTTGTAAATCAGTAAAGCTCATCTCAAACTCATTTTCTAAATCATTCAACACAAACATATCAGTTAATGTTTGAATAATCTCGTTTTTCGTAGAATAACGTTCGGGTGTTTTATTAAAATAATTGATTAATTTTAATAATTTTTCATTGTTTTCAAGCAAAGGAATAATGCGTGTATTTTTCGATCTAATCGCAGACAGCCAATCATCTATCGATTCAAAATTAAGAGAAAATTCTCTATTTAAATTAAACAATAGGAAACGCTCTTCAGTCTTTTCATAAATTTTCTTTAATCCATTCGGGGAAATATAATATTCATCAGCAGGAATTGAAAGAAGCCACTTTAAAAACACCTCACCACGATTTTTTTCAAAAACCAACGCTCTTATATCGGTTCCTTCTTCCTCTTTCAAAGCTAGACTGAAGCAGGAGTCCAAAGAGCGCATATCTAAATCAAGATCTCGTTTGAATTCATATAATAAAATAGCTTTCATTAAACTTTTATACATACGTTCAATATAGTCTGCATCGCCACTTAAGCTAATACCTAATACTTTTAGCTCTTCTAATTTTGCATAAAGTTTTCGCCCCTTTCCATTTTGAATCACAGTTTGTATTTCTTCTTTAAGATCATAAACATCATGCAAAAATATAGAAATATCACTATATTTAAGTTCAAACCCTGTTCTCAGAGATAACAGAAATCGACATTCTTCTAACTGATTTTCAATATTCCTTATCTCTTCAGAGGTAAATCCAACTTCAGCAAGATTTGAAATCCATTTTTTAATACTATCGCAACTGATACCTAGCTTAGCTAAAACGCGTTCATCCCTGTTTCTTATAATCAAGACACAGTCGCTAAGGTTTATTAAACGGTTTATTAAACGGTTTATTAAACTTATTCCTAAAATTCTATTTAACTTTTCAACCAAGAAAACTTGTTTCAATCTCAGCACGCTCGACTGCAGTCTCTTTTTGTCAGGATGTAGCTCAGGAAATTTATCAATTAACGCAATTAAGTTATCATTTAATTTATCATTTACAACTTCTTGACCGATAAATTGAGTGAGCCCAGCGTGTTCTACCTTTCCCAACAATGCTTGAATACATGACTCAAAATCTTTGAATTCAAGTTTGTTATTAATTATTAATAATTGTGTTACAAAATAACGCTCTATAGAAATTTTTAAAGTTTGTTCTAATTCACGCGCTTGAGGACGAAGATCTTCAGGGAAAGCTTGAAAGGCTTGAAATAACAGATCTCCCCTCGTTCGGATGATATCGCATAGAACCTCATTTTTTAGATCTCTAAGCGCTTCGAACCATTGCTGAAAAGTAATTAAATTAACATTAAATTTCTTATTCAAGTTGATAAGAAAAACACGCGCGTTCAATTGAGCCACCGCTTTCTGTTTATCTAATTCAAGCTGAGCATCCAAACGAGCAAGCTGTAAATCACTCAAGGCTTGAATAAAATTTCCTTTTTTTTCTCCTTTTAAAATTCCTGTAATCAACGTATTTTCTTCATTTGAAATAGCAGCAAACAAATCTTTAAATGAAGAGAAGGTGTCTTTACTTAACTGAAATTTCTCATTAAATTCCCTCAATAATTTTTTTTCAGACGCTCTGTTTTCAAAATACAAAAGAACACTGTTCTTATCATGATCATGCGGAAAAACCGAGGCAGGGAAAGCGATGAGTTCTTTTTCAAAAGCATCTGTTTTTTCTTGTTCTTTTTCCTTGGTAATTTCTTCAATCCGCAGATCATTTCTATCTAAAATCGCAGCAATACAATCTTCATAGGAATAAAAAGTTTGTCTAAAGCTCGCTTCTATTCTTTTTAAATGGTCAAACACTTTTTGATTTTCCGCCAAATAATTTGTTTTTATTTTTTTTAAATCGGCTGTTTTGTCTATATGGTCCATCGCCACTTGATGAACGCTTGCTCCCCCTTGAACTTGAGAAACAAAAAACCTTACCGCGAGGGTTTCCATGGTTCCCATAAAAAGAAAAACATCTTTCAGTTTTTGAGAGGACGTTGAATAGGCTTTCTTAAAATCGGCTATCTCTAGCAATAACTTGTAATATTGAACTGAAATAACTCCACGCCGTAACTGAGCAGGAGATACCACTTCAGAAGAACTACTTGAAGAAGCACTCTTGTTTTTCTTTTGTGTGGGATCAAGCACAAGAGTAGTCTCTGATTCAATACACTCAATTCTTTCATAAAGAGGACCATCAAAATAATTCAATGTGATCGCACGAAAAAACGTGGTTAACAATAATAAGAAAGGACCATGACCTGCCTCATCTCCTTTCGTTTCTTCAAAAAGCGATGAACATTTCAACCGTAACAATGCGTTTATTTCTTTTAAAATCTTTTCAGGTAAAACATCCTTCTTTGACTCTCGATCCAAAAAAACTTCCACATATTCTGTCATTTTCTTGTTAATACGATAAAAAACAACCTTTAACTCATTAGTAAAACTTTTCACTATTAATTTTAATTCCGCTTTCAATTCAGTATCAATTTCGTTTTTTATTACTGCTTTTACATCTTTACTTGAGTTAGAAGGTGAAGCAGCTGCAACAGAAGAAGCTTCTGGTAATGCTGGATTCGATTCCCCGTTTTCTATAATGACTCTGACATCTGTAGAAGAGGCGGCTTCCTTCGCAGACGACGAAGTAGCAGCAACAGGCGCAGAGGGGGT
>MGYM01000034.1:0-2825 GCA_001801745.1 Gammaproteobacteria bacterium RIFCSPLOWO2_02_FULL_38_11 | reverse complement strand
TCTTGCAATATAGAGACTCGACGAAGCCGCAACATAAGGTATATTTTTGTTGCCCCAAATTCCTTGACTCCCATGATTTCATCACAAGCCAAGCCATATTGTTTTAAAGCTTCCCTGCGAAGCTTTAAAATTTCTTCCGTCGAAGCCGTATTTTTAGCACGAGATTCTGCAATCACACCATCAAAATAATATCCCAAGGTATAATGGATATGTTTTAGAAAAGGATATCGTGTAAACCTAACTAAAAAATCCCGATCCAATTGGGCATGCAGTTTAGCCCTCGCCTCATCATATTTTTTCTCATGCAACAGGGGGAAAACTTCATTAAGTGCTTTTTCATATTCTTTTGCATATCCAGAACCGAATACTGCACCGACGATACCAAGCACCAGTAAAGGGAGGGTGACAGCCAAACCTACCCCTAAGGTCACAACGCCTATCGCACCTGCAATACCGGCCTCTATCGCAATAACCGTACCCAAGGTAATACCTGTACCCAGCGCAATGGCTGCCGTTGCCTTTACCACACCTTTCCTTTGACCTTCCCCTCCTTTTCCTTCAGTGAGCGTAGTCTCTGTTAAAGCTGCTACCTGACTGGCCTGTGGTACCATATTCAAACCTCTTATCAGAGAGGTTCGTAATTGCCAATCCCCATCCACAAGTTCATCTGCGATCGCTGCCGTCTCTTCACCTTCAGTAGGTTTATCTATCTCTAAATTCTTCTGACTTTCATCTAATTGTCTGGGTAGACTTTGTAAGGCTTCCAGTAAATTTTTTCGAAAACAAGGAGACCAAAACTCTCTGGGTGTCAGCGGGTGTGTCTCGGAAGAGGGAGTATTTGATGAAGATGAAGTGTTCTCTGCAACAGGATGATCGGGCAAAACCATACTTCCTCCTAATGAATATCTTGTTTGTTTTAATTTTTTATTCTTTAATATCAAGCTGAAAAGATTTACTTTAACATAGAACCAACATTAAAAAACAATTAAATTTAGAAATAAAAAATTCTTTGAGTAGACACTATAATTGAATTAAGATATTATTTGAGAATGTTTAAATTTATAAAAATAAAAAAGGAAATAGAGGAGGTTCTATGTTACCTGCTATAGTAGACCTTCTAAATAACTACAGAGATTATCTTAAACAACAAGAAAGATGGACATTCACCGAAGAAGCGCAATATCTACTGCATAAAAAAAAAGGCAATTTAAGAGATTTTCTCATCCACTACATGCGAAATCCAGATTTACACGATGACGATGTCGTGGATTCGTTTGACTACTTTCGTTTCCAAAAACTGCGCCGCACGCCCGAAAATTTATTCTTTTTTCAAATTTTTTTAATCATCCTTTTTTTTCCTTTATCTATTCCCATACTTTTACTCTGGTCTCGATTTTCAAAAATTAGAAAAACTTGGAAATTTTGGAAAACCACAAGCGAATGTTTCGTCGATCTACTTTATCAAGCCCTTCCTCCTACCCCAAAAGAAAGTTCGGATACCCCAAGAAAAAAACTATCCATGAGAAGTGAAAAACTTGCCTCACAACCCCCTCTGCCCTTATCACCCTATCGCATTCAAGACTCTGATACCTACGAAATCACCCTCCCCAGCGCACAACAACCGGTAACAAAAAAAGAAATACCCGAACAACCACAAGCCTGTGCGGCAACTTCATCAAATTGTGACGTTTCTTCTTTCCAAAGCCACGAAGAAGCGATACGGCGTGAACTGACTTATCGTCACGATGCAAATAGGTCTTTTCACTTTTCCTATCAACACGATACCCCTTCATTAACTGAGCCTGCTAAACTCGAATATATTGCAGCTCCAGAGTCTACTCTACCGGGCGTATTTCGCCTGAGATTACATTATAAATTTCCACAAACAGCAGCAGTTGAATTACCCAAATTAGTCTACGGGCTCCCCCTAGAAGTCATTCAAGAAAAAAATCCGGAAAGTGATCTCAGCGCCCCCCTTCAACGTATCTTCACCATCGATTTTTTTGAAGCCCTTCCTTTTATCCGTCCTGTTTATCAAGATGTCCCTTTTTCTCCTCGTATACCGATGCTGGCTATCACCGCTCCGCCTCCCAGGACACAATCCTCTAGTTTTCAATTCATAAAAGCCCGTCTTAGCTCCTTTTTTTCTTGTTTGAAACCTCCCAAACCAGCTGAACCTAGACCTCGGCTATCCTTTGGGGAAACAATGAAAATTTTGCAGCGTCGTGGTGCCAGCGACACTAAGCTCCTCCAAGCACTAGGAGACGCCACTACGCCACAAGAAATTGTCGACGTGCTAGAAAGACTCGTTGAAAACATGGCTCGTGACAACGCCTTTTGGAAAAGAGATCGCTTTATCGGCGATGGCTTCAAAGAAGGCACAATCAAGTTTGGTTTGAAAATGATTCATACTTGGGTCAATCAACTCCCTGAAAACTATGAAAAACTCAGCGCGACCGTGCATATCATGGAAATGCGCTTACGTCATTTTTCTAAACTGCTTCAAAGAAAGAGTTTCGAAGCCGCAAAATATTATTACGAGGATCATCTTGAAACACTTCCTTTTTTTATCGAATACGCTTGCCCTTCCCTGTTGGTTTGGCGTGATCACTTACTTAAAGTGCTTCAACTAGCTGACCCTTCCACTTATCGTAAGGCAGGAGATTACAGCAATTTCAATAGGTTTATCTCTTGGTTTCAAGAAAAATTTATTTCAGATTATCCTTCTCTCGCCGTGTATTTTGATCAACACACTATTCAACCCCTTACAAAATTAGAAATTGAAAATTTTTGCTTTCATCGACGCTTAGTGCATTTAAATCAAG
>MGYM01000033.1:5114-5449 GCA_001801745.1 Gammaproteobacteria bacterium RIFCSPLOWO2_02_FULL_38_11 | reverse complement strand
AAATCTACTTGCAAATAACGTCCTTCTTTATCCGCAATATCAAATCCCAAACCCTTCTCAAGTTGTTTTACCGGTAGACGCGTATACAAAGCAACACCACTGTATCCCTTTTTTTCTGCATCAAAAAAATAAGATTGATAACCCGCTAATTTAAAATTTTCAGAATCCAGCTGATGTATTTGTGCTTTTGTTTCTTGCACACAAATCACATCCATGTCTTGTTTCTTTACCCACTCAAAAAACCCTTTGCTTTCCGCAGAACGAATGCCGTTGGCATTTAACGTGAGAATTCTCATTTTGCTCTACGCTCCTTAAAAAAATCTTTTAATAATTGA
>MGYM01000033.1:0-4971 GCA_001801745.1 Gammaproteobacteria bacterium RIFCSPLOWO2_02_FULL_38_11 | reverse complement strand
CGCACCCCAACACATCACACAAGGCTCCAAACTGACATACAATGTGCTCTTCAATAAACGATAATTCTTTATTCCTTTTGCCGCCAAACGTAACACAACTATTTCAGCATGCGCAGAAGGATCACAGGCCAAAATCATTTGATTATGCCCTTTTGCCAATAATTTTTTTTCTTCAGAAACAATCAGCGCGCCCACTGGCACCTCGCCAAAGTCTTGCGCTTGGCGCGCAAGCAATAAGGTTTGCTTCATCCACTCAAGATCATTCATACATTTTTTTCTTTATATTCACATAAATCAGCAATAAGACAGGACCCACATTTTGGTTTTCGTGCAACACAAACATAGCGTCCGTGTAAAACCAACCAATGATGCGCATCATGTATAAACTCACACGGAATCACTTTCATTAGTTTTTTTTCAACTGCCAGTGGCGTTTTTTCATGTGCTAACCCTATGCGATTGGCCACACGAAAAATATGCGTGTCCACTGCGATCACCGGTTCAGCAAACAAAGTATTTAATAATACATTCGCGGTTTTTCGCCCCACACCCGGCAAAGACTCTAACAGGCTTCGTGTAGACGGCACTTTGCTTACATAGCGCGCCACCAACAATTGACAGCTTGCCATAATATTTTTTGCTTTTGTATTATAAAGACCGATCGTTTTTATTTTTTCTTTTAATTTCTCAATGCCCAATTTCAAAATTGCTTCTGGCGTATTGGCAACAGAAAACAAGCCTTTCGTTGCACGATTCACGCTTTTATCCGTGCTTTGCGCTGACAAAATCACGGCGACCAATAACTCAAAATCTGAAAAGTAATGTAACTCTGTTTTAGGATGTGGCATCGCTGATTGGAAACGATGAAAGATTTCAAATATTTTGCGCTTATTCATATTTGATGAAGTCTCTAAAAATAAGGATAATGAGTCATTTTGATCTTCTTCTTGCAGGGATACCCATGACCGTTCGCACTCGCTTTGCTCCCAGCCCCACAGGCTTCTTACACATCGGCGGTGCGCGTACTGCACTTTATTCTTGGCTTTATGCAAAAAAACATAAAGGGCAATTTATTTTACGGATTGAGGATACCGATACTGAACGCTCAACTCAAGAAGCCGTGGATGCCATATTAAATGCGATGGATTGGTTAGGTTTACATTACGACGAAGGCCCTTTCTTTCAAATGCAACGCTTAGAACGTTATCGTGATGTGGCAGAACAATTGGTAAAAGAGGGAAAGGCATACCGCTGCGATTGCAACAAAGAACGCCTTGAAGAAATGCGCAAAACACAAATAGCTCGCAAAGAAAAATCACGCTATGACGGCCATTGTCGCACCCAACATTTAACAGCCGCCTCCCCTCATGTCATTCGTTTTAAAAATCCCACACAAGGCGATGTGATCGTAGAAGACAAAGTTCGTGGTCGTGTCCTATTTAAAAATGAAGAACTTGACGATCTTGTTTTGATACGCAGCGATGGTGTACCAACTTATAATTTTAGCGTTGTCATCGATGATCACGACATGCAAATCACACACGTCATTCGTGGCGACGATCATTTAAATAATACGCCAAAACAAATCAATCTTTATCATGCACTAAATTTAGCAGCACCCGTCTTTGCACACATCCCCATGATTTTAGGCCCCGACGGCAAACGACTTTCCAAACGCCACGGCGCAGTAAACGTCATGAATTATCGTGACGAGGGTTATCTGCCCTTCGCTTTATTAAATTATCTTGTACGTTTAGGCTGGTCCCATGGCGATCAAGAAATATTTTCGCAAGAAGAATTAATTCAATTATTTGATTTGGATCACATCAGCCGTTCTTCTGCTTCATTCAATGCGAGTAAATTATTGTGGCTCAATCATCACTACATCAAAACCTTACCCTCTAACATACTCCAAGATGACTTACGTTTTCATTTACAAAATGCTGGTGCAGATTTATCACAAGGACCTGATTTAGAAAAACTGATTACACAACAACGCGAGCGTTATAAAACATTAAAAGAGATGGCCCAAGGCAGCCTCTTTTTTTATAAAGAAAGCCCACCCTCACCTGATTTAATTAAAAAACACTTCACCCCTTCTCTACAAAAAACCCTCTCAGAATTTAAGGAAATACTGCTTAAGTTATCCCCTTGGGATGAAGCTGTTTTGCATGCTTGCCTCAACGATTTTGCAACACAGCATGGCATGAAACTGGGAGAGCTAGCCCAACCTCTACGTATTGCCATCACCGGCAACACCGTCTCGCCGCCGCTCAACCACACACTCTATTTATTAGGGAAAGAACGAAGTATTAAAAGAATCGAAGCCGTTTTGTCTAACATTAATCCATAAAAACAGGCTTTCGTATGCCTTCCTAGACAGCATCTTTTTCGATGCTATAATTCAATAGCATTTTGTAAGCAATTTATTATTATTTTTTTTTGTCGACTAACTTGGGAGAAAAGGAATATGTTAAAAACCAAATCATTTACCACGGCTATTGTTGTGATTGCTGTCCTCATGGCAATTTCAGCAACATTCATGCCCCCTGAAAAGGTAGGAACATTTTTACTGCCTGTTGCACGCTTTTTTGAAGTCATGATTCCTATTTTAGGTGTCGGTGCATTGTTGAAATACCTCTGCTGCTGCCATCATAGCCATTGCGATGATCATCATGGACGTAAATAATCACAATAAACCTTAATATATGAACCCCGTAGCATAAAATCTACGGGGTTTCTTTTTTTTAGAACAAGAGACGTGAAACCACTCAAAAGAATTTTTTTTATATTTTTCATTTTTTTTCGATACAATCTCAGCGAATTTATTTTTTTCCCTGTTTTTTCTAAAAAGTTTAAAAAAAATTCTCCAAGATCAAGCATACGACTCAGACAAGCTTTTGAAAGATTAGGCCCGCTCTTCATTAAATTCGGTCAAGTACTTTCAACACGCCCTGATTTACTTCCCGAAGAGTTCATCAAAGAACTCTCCCGCTTACAAGACACGCTTCCACCTTTTCCTTATCACGATGTAAAAAAAATCTTAGAAACAACTTACGATCAATCCATTGAAACACTGTTCCATGATTTCAACAAAGTACCGCTGGCTTCGGCTTCTGTTGCACAAGTTCATGAAGCAACTTTATTTTCAGGAGAAAAAGTAGTCGTGAAAATTTTACGACCACGCATAAAAAAAATAATTCAACAAGATATTCGCTTACTCTACAAACTTTCCAAATTCGCCAATCGATTTAAAAAATTTTCAAGATTCAAACCTATTGAAATCGTCGCTGAATTTGAAAGAACCCTCATGAATGAATTAGATTTGAGACGCGAATCCGCCAACGCTTCTTATCTAAGAAAAAATTTTTTAAATTCAGAATTAGCTTATATTCCAAAAATTTATTGGGAATACACCAAAAAAAATGTTATGGTGCTTGAACGAATTCACGGCCATGCTCTCTCAGATCTTTCAAGGCTTCGAAAACAAAATTTTAATTTTAAATTATTGGCAGAAAAAATCATTGAGCTTTTTTTTACAGAAGTTTTTGATCATAATTTTTTTCATGCCGACATGCACCCGGGCAATATTTTTGTGGCAGGCAAACCCGAAGACCCTCATTATATTCTTGTGGATTTCGGCATCATGGGCAGTTTATCCAGCCAAGATCAGCGATATTTAGCGGAGAATTTACTGGCTTTTTTCAAACGAGATTATCGTCGTGTCGCAGAATTACATTTAGAATCGGGATGGATAGCCTCAAATGTACGAATAGAAGAGTTTGAAGCCGCCATGCGCACGGTGTGCGAACCCCTTTTTGGAAAAGCCTTGCATGAAATTTCATTCGGACAATTATTACTGCAATTGATTCACACAGCGCAAGAGTTTCATATTATTATTCAACCGCAATTACTGTTGATTCAGAAAACATTGTTAAATGTAGAAGGTTTAGCACGACAACTGTATCCTGAACTTAATCTTTTGAAAACCGCCAAACCTTTTGTAGAGCGCTGGATGAAAAAACAATTAGGCTTTCGTGCTTTTTTGCGGAAAATAAAAGAAAATTTACCTTATTGGGCCGAGAAATTTCCTGATTTTCCAGATTTAATTTATCTTGCGTTGCAAAAATATATTCGTCGCAATTAAAAAACGAGTTTCGCGCTTACAGCGCTAATATCTATTCTTATCATAACCCCATCTTGGGTTCACTACGTGAACCCAAGATGGGGCTTGACTTCGTTGCCAGGCCTTCGGCCTGAAAACCAAAAATTAAACTTGACTTCAAGACAGTAACCTACATTCCTGTCATTGCGAAAAAATGCGTCGGAGTGATTTTTAAAAAAAATCAGAAGGTTCACGCATTTTTGAAGCAAGCCAGTGCGCAACTAAATAAGAACTCGGCGCTTGATTGCCGCGAAAAACACAAGAAAGCTTTCTCTTCTTTTTGAAACATGGGATGTGTTTTTCTCGCAATGACAGCAATCCTGCTTTTATGATGAAATCAAATTTTAATTTTCAATTTCTGAGCTTTCTTATTTCCTGTAATGAGCAAAGAAAATTACAGGTATTTACGAACAATAAAAACTCTTCCCTGTGACTGCGCTGCGTTGTGGGCTGGATGCAAAAGACGTCATTGCTCTTCCTACACATAAATAGTCGGGGTTTCCTTCGTTTATACTGTTTCTTAAGTTTTTAAATAAGTTCTCTTTTGTGATGCTTCCTTTATTAAACTCATTAATGATCTCAGCGATCAATTCTTTCACGTCATTATGTTGTTGGTTTGCTGGGATAAGACTTTCCAATTCCTGAAGCTGTTCTGAAGTGATTTGAATTTCCCTGGATTTGTTTGTAGAGAATAAAGGGGGAGATGTGCATTTAAAAAAATTTGAAATATTTTTAATTCCAGAAGAAGCATTGAACAACGTTCTTTCTAAATAAAAATCCAGTAACTTATCTTTTCTATGCTGATT
>MGYM01000032.1 GCA_001801745.1 Gammaproteobacteria bacterium RIFCSPLOWO2_02_FULL_38_11 | reverse complement strand
AACAACGCTCAGCATGGATTAAAAGCTGTAGCAATTCACTGGGTGTGGCAATTTCTAAGAATTTCACATAATAATTTGTTAACGCCAATTGTCCTTTCGTGTAATCGAAGTGAGTTTTGGGAAGTTTGTCTAATTTTGAAGAAATGGAGTCTAAAGTAGCGGTGTCTAAGGTTTCAAATTCAAGTTGTGCAATGAGGGTTGCGGTGTAAAAAAGAGAATTGCTGGGCAGGGTTCTTAGGAATTCAAAAGACTCTTTTTCTTTTCTTCGATAAGATGTTTTGATATTTAAAGCAGCTATCAGGTTTTTTACTTTTTCGTTTAAATAAGACTTATGTGAGTCTGTTAACTCACCATCCTTTGTTAATAATAAATTTTTTAATTTTTCAATCGCTTTGTCAAATTCAAGCGGTTCGAGAAGGGTGAAAATTCCTTTTATTTTTTCTAAAAAAGAAGTGATTTTTTTTAAATCTTGATACTGCTGCTGTGTCGCTTTATCTTGATTAAAAGCAATGAACATCCCGACAGACCAGCCGTCAGTATTTTTTTGCGTCAAGAGCATCGTGAGTTGTTCTGATGTCAGTTTTCCGTTTTCAAGTGCGTCCTTTAGCAACTGGAGATACTGTTGTGTCGTTGTTGCATCTTGATGACGAGCAATGAACATCCCGACAGACCAGCCGTCAGTATTTTTTTGCGTCAAGATCATCGTAAGTTGTTCTGATGTCAGTTTTCCGTTTTCAAGCGCGTCCTTTAGCAACTGGAGATACTGTTGTGTCGTTGTTGTATCTTGATTACAAGCAATGCTCCTCCCGACAGACCAGCCGTCTTTATTTTGTTGCGTCAAGAGCATCGTGAGTTGTTCTGATGTGAGTTTTCCGTTTTCAAGCGCGTCCTTTAGCAACTGGAGATACTGTTGTGTCGTTGTTGCATCTTGATGACGAGCAATGATCATCCCGACAGACCAGCCGTCAGTATTTTGTTGCGTCAAGATTCTTATCAATTGTTTTGATGTTAGTTTTTCGTTTTTAAGCCTATCCGTTAGTGTCGCGAGATATTGTTGTATTGCTATTGCACCTTGAAAACGACAAACGAATGTTCCGTCAGTAAAGAAAGAAAAATCTTCTGAAGAAGAGGCTGTGTTTAGGGGTGAGGGTAGTATAGGCATGAGCTATTCCTTCGTTAGTTACTTGTTTAACTTTGGGGGTGAAATTATCTCATCTGCGACGAGTATGAACTGATGAAAGCCGTTATTCGAAAAATATTTTTTTATAAATTTTAAAATATCCATAGTGATTTCAT
The DNA here is from genome assembly GCA_001801745.1 of Gammaproteobacteria bacterium RIFCSPLOWO2_02_FULL_38_11. Taxonomy (GTDB): domain Bacteria; phylum Pseudomonadota; class Gammaproteobacteria; order HIGHO2-12-38-15; family HIGHO2-12-38-15; genus HIGHO2-12-38-15. Next base: position 4,311 of record MGYM01000032.1, on the reverse strand, counting down.
TGGGAGTCCTGTGATTTGCTTCGATTTTTTGTAATTCTAGTAAATACTGTTTTTTTGAATTCATTAGGAATCATACTTTTTATATTTTTTTAAAAATGAGTGAGTATCTTACTATAAAAATAAAAAAAATCAATATATATTCGTCATAGAGTAGAAGAGTTTTATTGAGACAATGATTTTTTATGAGAAAAAATTTAAATACACCGATGCATTAGATGTTTTGCAATCATTAAGTGGTTCTGTAGGGCACCTCTAAAAATTAGAAATTTTGCGTTAGAACGAGGCGCACTCATTTTTAATCGGTAGTTTACAAGCGAGTAAATAAGCATTTTAAAAATAAGAATTCCCTGTAATTTCGCTTCGCTCATTACAGGCTACTTGTAAATAATCAGAACTTTTCTCTTTTATATTGTTGCGTAATTCTGTAAATAATTCTGCTTCTGTGATCTTCCCTTTATTAAATTCATCAATTAGCGTAGCAACTGATTCTTTTGCGTCATTATAGGGTTTGTTTAATGAGCTAAGATTTTCTAATTCTTGGCATTGTTCTGGTGTGATTTGAATTTTTCTGGATTTGTTTGTGGGATGTAAAGGCAGGGTCACGAGTTTAAAGAAATTTGAAATATTTTTTGAAGATTTTTCAGTTTCTGAAGCGTGAAACAAAACTCTTTCTAAATAAAAATCCAGTAAAGCATCTTCGTTATGAAGATTTAAAATGCCTTCTAGCCTTTTCAAGGCAAAAAGATTGTTAGATAAAAGTGAAACAAGGTTTTTTAAAACCTTTTTTAGAAGAATATCAGATTTAGATTCGTTGTCTTGTGGTGGAAAGTTCTCTGCTGTTGTTAGGAGGCTCTCATGAGATGACCTGGCGCCTTCTTCTGTCTTGGCATTAAAATAATCTTTCAGCATACCATACGCACCATCAAGCATTACATGAGGTGGGGTACAGCGTTGGGCATGAATTAAAAATTGTAACAATTCGTGTGATGTTAGCTCTCTTTTTTTTTGAGATAGGAGTCCTATATAGTAATCTGCTAATGCTCGTTGTCCTTCATCGTAATCAAAGTGTGTTTTCGCAAGCTCGTCTAATTTAAAAGAAATTGTGTTTAATGTCGCGGAATCTAAAGTCTCAAACTTGAGGCGGGAAATAAGAGCCGAAGTGTAAAAAAGAGAACTATTGGGTATGTTTTTTAGGAATTCAAAAAAATATTTTTCTGTTTTTCGATCAGATATTCTACTATTCAAGTCAGACATTAAATTTTTTATCTTGTTATTTAAAAAATATTTTTGTGAATTTTTAAATACAGGATATTTTTGTAAGAATAAATTTTCTAATTGCTTAATGGCTTTCTTAAATTCGAGAAGAGAAGAAAATTTTTCTGTTGTCTTCATAAAGAGATTGATATTTTTTAAAATTTCATACTGCTTAGTATCTTGATAAATAAGGAGCGTCTCAACAGAGACGTCGTCTTTATCTTTTTGTGTCAATATCGTCGTGAGTTGTTCTGATGTCAGTTTTTCGTTCATAAGTGCAGTTTCTAGCAACTGGCGATATTGTTGTGTTGCCGTTTTATCTTGATGAGCGGCAATGAGTATCCCAACAGATAAGCCGAAAATATTTTCTTGTGTCAAAATCGTTGTGAATTGTTCTGATGTCAGTTTTCCGTTTTCAAGCATGTTCTCTAGCAACTGGAGATACTGCCGTATTATCGCGCCATTTTTCATCGTGGTAATACTCATCCCGACAGACCAGCCTTTTTCATTTTGTTGCATCAAGATCGTGGTGAGTTGTTCTGATGTCAACTTTCCATTTTTAAACGTGTTTTCTAACAACTGGAGGTATTGTTGTATTGTCGCTTTATTTTGACGAGAAGCAATAAACATCCCGATAAACGATCCGTCAGTATTTTGTTGCGTCAGGATCATTGTGAATTGTTTTGATGTCAATTTTTCATTTTCAAACGCGTTCTCTAACAACTGGAGATATTTTTGTGTTGTTGTTGTATCTCGCCAACGAACAATAGCCATCCCGATAGACCAGCCGTTGGTGTCTTGTTGTGTCAAGATTTTAATGAGTTGTTCTTCAGATTCGTCCTCTAGTTGCTTGAGATACGGCTCTATGGCCATTATATTTTGATAAGAAGTGGTTTTTCTGATAGCAGAGGGAGAAAAATCTGTGTTTTGGAGTAAAGCTGAGGTAGGCATAAGTTATTCCTTCTTTTGTAATTCTATCAAATACTGTTTTTTGAATTCATTAAGATTTAAGATTTTTATATTTTTTTAAAAAATTAGTGGGTATCTTAATATAAAAATAAAAAAATCAACAGATATACCCCTTGCCTATGAAGATGCGCGAAAATCTAAACCCCATTCTTGGGTTCTAACTTCGCATCTTCATGGGTAAGGGGTATATTTTGGAGTGGTCCAGCCCACCAAATTCAATTCTGACTATTTTGACTTATATGCACAATAAAGTCTTGACTAATTTGGAATGTGAGCTAATATAGTCGTATGAAACGATATCTAAATGTAGACATTAAAGACGCCTTGGAGAAGAAGATAGCCGTCATCACGGGGCCGCGTCAATGTGGAAAGACGACCTTAGCCAGACAGCTATATAAGGACTTCGATTACTTTAATTATGATGCGGTAGAAGATCGCCTCGCCTTAAAAGAAAAGAGTTGGGATCGCAATAAACCGCTGCTTATTCTTGACGAGCTGCATAAAATGAAAGAATGGAAGCGTTGGCTGAAGGGTGTTTATGATAAAGAGGGCATTCATCCCAAAATTCTTGTCACGGGTAGTGCGAAACTCAATACCTACAAAAAAGTGGGTGATTCTCTTGCAGGCAGATATTTTCAATATCGATTGTATCCTCTTGATCTTAAAGAAGTTGCAAAATTTGATGTTTCCATGAGTGCAGAAGAGGCTTTTAATCGTTTGTGGCATTGCGGTGGTTTTCCCGAGCCTTTTCTTGAAGGTAGTGAAAGCTATTATAAGCGTTGGCGTAGAAGTCATTTAGATATTATCCTTCGCCAAGATTTAATCGATATCCAAGTTATACGTGATATTCAAGCGATAGAAACCTTGGTGCATTTGTTAAAAACGCGTGTAGGCGCAGGTGTTTCGTATTCCAATTTGGCGCGAGATTTAGAAAGAGACGTCAATACCATTAAGCGTTGGCTTATTTTATTAGAGAATTTATATGTTATTTTTCGAATTACGCCTTACCATAAAAACATTGCTCGTTCTTTATTGAAAGAACCAAAATATTATTTTTATGATATCGCACAAGTGGAGGGGAATGAGGGTGCTAGGTTAGAAAATTTGGTGGCGTTATCGTTATTAAAAGAACTGCATTTTATGGAAGATACTTTGGGTGCGACTACTCAACTTAATTATTTGCGTACTAAAGATGGAAAAGAAATTGATTTTATTGTTTCTATTGAAAATAAACCTTCTTATTTAGTCGAAGTAAAGTTATCAGATGAAAATCCTGCGCCTGGTTTTCAGTATTTTTTACCAATATTTCCGCATGTTAAGGCTATTCAATTAGTTAAAAATATCAGTAGAGAAAAAACGTTTCCTAATGGTTTGGAGATCCGAAAACTTGTTCCTTGGTTGACTAAACTAGATTTTAGTTAGTTGGTACAATAAAAATATTTTTTTTGATTTAATATTTCCATGTCATGGGTAACCTTCTTTATAAAATAATAAAAAGTGTTACCTATCATCCCGGTTTAATCTGTTACCAGTCTACCCGGTTTGTACCGTTTCTCCCAATTTTTTGGCACCCATAGTCGCCAACGTGTAACAAATTTTTTTGAGGTAAGTTTTGGATCTAATTTTGTCTTGCTTATTGTGCAGAACTGATTACACAATTGAATTATCTGTTTTTCTTTAGGAGCATATTCTTCCATCAAAAACCCTAAGCGTTTGAACGCAGCGCTGTTATTAATGAGCTTCAGGTAATTAACCAGCATTTTTAAATTTTTGAAATCTGATTTTAGATAATTTATCAGTATATCAACTACATTCCGAATGCCACCTACAATACTCGGATTAATCAGTAAATCCACGATCGTTCGTGTGGGGGAAGACATTAAAACTTTTATCCCATCGCGCCACTGCGTTTTTAAACCAAATAAATTTTTTTCTGGAATAGTCCTTAATATAAAAGGAATCCCTTTGATTTTAGGATGGCGGTCGCGTGGTTTTTTTGTGGTGAAAATGGTGATGCTCTGAAATAGTTGCTCTGTCAAACCATAATGTTCTAGTGCACGCCAGCCGCCCACATAACAGGGTGAATAT
>MGYM01000031.1:3069-8079 GCA_001801745.1 Gammaproteobacteria bacterium RIFCSPLOWO2_02_FULL_38_11 | reverse complement strand
GCACAAGGCCAGGGTGTATGTAAGGTAGAGCATTTTTGTGGGATACGTCATAACTGGAAAATGATCAATAAATATTTTCAGTCTATGTTAAGCAAAATTACTTTAGCAGATATGTTAGGGCGTCTCCCTAAAGATTTTTCTCGGCTGCAAAAAGAGTAGGATTGGTCAAATTTTTCGAAAATCCTCGTCAAATATTCCCGATATTATCCTCGGATTTTCGGAAAATTTGTCTCAATCTCCTCTTTTTTCGCATCGAGAAAACCTTTAGGGAGACGCCCTAAAGCCTGCTGTGAAATTAAAAGAGAAGCTTGAGGTTTATTGAAAATGTCGACAGCCCTTCATCATCTTCTGGATAAAGAATATCAACATGGTTTTGTAACACAGATTGATTCAGACACTTTGCCCTGCGGTTTGAGTGAGGACGTCATTAAAATTATTTCAGCAAAAAAAAATGAGCCTGAATTTTTACTGCAATGGCGTTTGAAAGCTTACCGTGCTTGGTTGAAAATGTCAGAACCTCATTGGGCAAATTTAAAATATGATCCGATTGATTATCAAAAAATAAGTTATTACTCCGCACCAAAATTAAAAAAACAAGTGAAAAGTTTAGAAGAAATCGATCCGGAAATTTTAAAAACCTATGAAAAATTAGGTATTTCTTTGCGTGAACAACAACATTTGGCCGGTGTTGCGGTGGATGCGGTGTTTGATAGTGTTTCGGTGGCCACAACTTTTAAAGAAAAATTATCAGAATTAGGCATTGTTTTTTGCTCTTTTTCAGAAGCAGTTCAGACACATCCTCATCTTATTCAATTATATTTAGGCACGGTTGTCTCACAAGGAGATAATTTTTTTGCGGCCTTGAATTCTGCGGTATTTACTGACGGTTCTTTTGTTTACGTACCAAAAAACGTACGTTGCCCGATGGAGTTATCAACTTATTTTAGAATTAATGCGGCGAACACAGGGCAGTTTGAGCGTACGCTGATTATTGCAGATGAAGGTAGTTATGTGAGTTATCTTGAAGGATGCACAGCGCCTAAACGTGATGAAAATCAATTACACGCTGCTATTGTGGAATTGATTGCATTAAAGGATGCACATATCAAATATTCTACGGTACAAAATTGGTATCCAGGAGATAAAGAAGGGAAAGGGGGTATTTTTAATTTTGTAACAAAACGAGGTTTGTGTCGCGGTGAAAATTCAAAAATTTCTTGGACGCAAGTAGAAACGGGTTCTGCGATCACATGGAAATATCCCAGCGTTATTTTAAAAGGGGATCATTCAGTCGGTGAATTTTATTCTGTGGCGGTGACCCATCACCATCAACAAGCCGATACAGGCACGAAAATGATTCACATTGGAAAAAATACAAAAAGCACCATTATTTCAAAAGGTATTTCTGCGGGGAAGGGGCAGAATACCTATCGTGGAAAAGTGCAAATATTAAAAAAATCTGAGAATGCACGTAATTATACGCAATGTGATTCTTTGTTATTAGGTTCGCAGTGTGGCGCACATACCTTTCCTTTTATTGATGTAAAAAATGAAACGGCGCAAGTGGAGCACGAAGCGTCGACTTGTAAAATCAGCGAAGATCAATTGTTTTATTGTCGACAGCGTGGTTTGAGTGTAGAAGATGCGATTTCCATGATCGTGCATGGATTTTGCAAAACGGTTTTTAAAGAATTACCCATGGAATTTGCTGTTGAAGCGCAAAAATTATTGGGAATCAGTCTTGAAGGGGCAGTGGGGTGATGAAAAATGCTTGAGATAAAAAACTTGTGTGTCAGTATAGAAAATAAAGAAATTTTAAAAAACATTAATTTGAAAATAAGGGCAGGGGAAGTGCATGTTGTCATGGGACCTAATGGCTCAGGCAAAAGCACGCTGGCCTCTATTTTGGCAGGGAAAACACAAGGTTATGACGTAACAGGAGATGTTTTTTTTAAAGAAAAAAATTTATTGATGATGTCATCAGAAAATAGATCGCATGAAGGATTATTTTTAGGATTTCAATATCCTGTTGAAATTCCGGGTGTTACTAATATTTATTTATTAAAAGCAGCGTTAAATGCAAAACGAAAAACACAAGGTTTACCCGAAGTGGATGCCATGGATTTTTTAAAACTAGTAAAAGAAAAAATACGAGCGATTGGCATGGAAACTGATTTTTTATCTCGCGCAGTGAATGCTGGCTTTTCAGGTGGAGAAAAAAAACAAAATGAAATTTTACAAATGACAGTGCTTGAGCCCAATCTTGCGGTGTTAGATGAAATTGATTCGGGTTTAGATATCGATGCTTTAAAGCGAGTGTCACAAGGTATCACTGCTTTTATGCGTCCTGATCGTGCTTTGCTATTAATTACGCATTATCAGCGTTTGTTGGATTATGTAAAGCCGGATTATGTTCATGTGCTTGTGAACGGGCAGTTAGTTAAATCAGGCGATCACCGTCTTGCGATTGATTTAGAGACGAAGGGGTATGCGTGGGTGAGTAATGAAAAATAAACTTCAAGCTTGTTACAATCTTATTTTTCAAAACGGCGTATGGGATGAAGCATGTTCTGACAAATTACCCGATACTATTTCATTTGATGTTGTCGATAAACAATATCAGATAGGGGTTAAAGAAGAGGCTTTGTTTGATAAGCCTTTACATTTTATTTTTGAAAATAATCAAAAAAAAGAAATTCAATTTCAGATTAATTTAAACGCTTCTTCTTCTTTAGATTTGATTGAAACGCATGTTTCAGATCAAGGTTGTGACACCAGGTGTGAAATAAAAAGTGAAATCATGCTTGCTTCTTCTGCCTTATTAAGGCATACGCGGGTTTTATTGTTGGGAGAGCAGTCAACTTTAATTTCAGAAATTGAAGTGAGTCAAGAAGAAAAAAGTCAATATCAATCGCATGACTTTTTTTTGAAGGGTTTAGAAAATCAGACACAACTTTTCGTTAATTTAAATGCGCGACAAGCGCGGTGTGATTTGTCGGGTTTGTATTATGCAAAAAGAAAAGAGGTTATAAAAAATAATATTACCGTAAAACATTATTCAAAAGACACGGTCAGTAAAACAAATTATAAAGGTGTTTTGGACCAAGCGGCGACGGGATTTTTTCAAGGCAATATTTATGTTGCTGCCGATGCTTCCGGAGTTGACGCTGCTTTAAAAAATAAAAATATTTTATTGTCGAGAGAGGCGAGCATGCATACGACGCCGCAGTTGGAAATTTTTTCAGATGATGTTCGATGCACGCATGGTGCAACGGTAGGGCAGTTGGATGAGCAGGCTTTATTTTATTTACAATCGCGTGGATTAACCTTGATGCAAGCCAGACAATTATTATTAATGGCCTTTGCGCAAGACTGTACGGCATTATTATCCTTTGAACCTATGAAACAAAAGATAGAATCATTTTTTTCAGAACAAGTTTATGTATAACGTTGAAGAGATTCGAAAAGATTTTCCTGTTCTTCGTCAGATGATACATGGCAAACCCTTGGTGTATTTTGATAATGCGGCAACGACGCAAAAACCACAATGTGTATTAGATGTAATTTTAAAATATTATCAAGAAGATAACGCTAATATTCATCGTGGTGTGCATACCTTAAGTGAACGTGCCACAAGAAAATATGAAGAAGCGCGTGAATGTATTCAAAAATTTATTCATGCCAAATGCAAATACGAGATTATTTTTACAAAAGGAACGACGGAGTCGATTAATTTAGTGGCCCACAGTTATGGCGGTAGTCAATTACAGCCAGGGGATGAAATTATTATTTCTCACATGGAGCATCATTCCAATATTGTGCCTTGGCAATTTTTGTGTGAACAAAAAAAATGTATTTTAAAAGTAATCCCGATTAATTCCCGGGGTGAAATTCTTTTAGAAGATTATAAAAATTCACTTTCTTCAAAAACAAAAATCGTTTCTATCACGCACATTTCAAATGTGTTAGGCAGTGTAAATCCCATAAAAGAAATGATTGCTTTAGCGCATGAACGAGGCGCTATTTTTTTGGTAGATGGAGCGCAAGCGCCGGCGCACACCAGGATAGATGTACAAGATTTAAATTGTGATTTTTATGCTTTTTCATCGCATAAAATGCTAGGTCCTACGGGGGTAGGTGTTTTATATGGGAAAGAGAAATACCTTGAGATCATGCCACCGTATCAAGGCGGCGGCAGCATGATCCGTCAAGTATCCTTTGAAAAAACAACTTATGCTGACTTACCTTATAAATTTGAAGCAGGCACGCAAGCTATCGCTGGTGTGATTGGGTTGGCAGAAGCAGTGCGTTATTTAACGGCGCTGGGTTTAGAAAATATTGAAAATTATGAAAAAAAATTACTTTCTTACATTGAAAATAAAATTCTTGAAATTCCTGAAATTACAGTATTGAGTCAAGCGCTCAAAAAATCGAGTATTTTAAGTTTTGTTTACAAAGGTGTGCACGCACACGATATTGCCACCATTTTAGATCACGAAGGCATTGCCATTCGTGCGGGACATCATTGTGCGATGCCTTTAATGTCGCATTTGGGTGTGGATGCAAGTTGTCGTGCATCGCTTGCATTGTATAATACGCAAGATGAGGTTGATTCTTTTGTTGAAGGCTTAAAGAAAGTGAAAGAGGTGTTTAAAAGTGTTATTACGTGAGCTTTATCAAGAAGTGATTATTGATCATAACAAAAATCCGAGAAATTTTTATAAATTGGATTTATACACCCATCATGCAGAAGGGTTTAATCCCTTATGTGGTGATCGTATTTCGCTTTATTTTGAAGTAAAAAATGAAAAAATTGAAAATATCAGTTTTCAAGGCTCGGGTTGTGCTATTTCTATGGCTTCCTCTTCTTTGATGACAGAAAATTTGAAAGGGAAAACAATATTGGAAGCAAGAAAAATATTTTCAGAAGTGCATGCGATGCTGACAGGGAAAGAAGTGGGAGAGACAGAAAAAATAGGTAAATTAACTGTTTTGGCGGGTGTGAAAGAA
>MGYM01000031.1:0-3060 GCA_001801745.1 Gammaproteobacteria bacterium RIFCSPLOWO2_02_FULL_38_11 | reverse complement strand
CGTGTAAAATGCGCCACGCTAGCGTGGCATGCTTTGGCGTCTGCGATGGAGCATAAACATGTTTGATAAAGAATTGTTGAAATCTAAAATTATTGATGCGATTAAATGTGTTTACGATCCTGAAATTCCTGTGAATATTTATGATTTAGGATTGATTTACGATATTGATATAAATGAGGAAGTTTCTGTGACGGTGCGGATGACGCTGACATCGCCACATTGTCCTGAAGCAGAAACTTTACCACTGCAAGTGCAGTCTTGTGTTTTAGCTGTTGAGCCCATAAGCCAAGTAAAAATTGATCTTGTTTGGGATCCCCCTTGGTCTAAAGAATTAATGTCAGAAGAAGCAAAGGCCTTGTTAGGGATTATTTAATTTTTGTGGCATTTTCTGATAATATAGAAAGAAATGAATGAATAAAAAATAAAATAAATTTATAATTTTTAAAGCCTATGCTAATATCTCACTAATTTAAAAATAAAGGAAAAAAGCTTATGCTCCCCGTTTTTAAAAAACAATCAGCAGCAAATAATTTCGAAAATATCCCCGCCGATGAAAATAATGATGCTGCGCAGGCAGCGGATACCTTGGACTCGCAGCAAATTAATCTTGACCTTCCTACACCCCCTATTGCCAGCAGCAGTACGGAGGCGAAAGAGGATACGCAACAACCCTCTTCTGCGGAAAATAATGCTCGTACGCTTATTTCTCCGGTTCCCCTGCTTATTTTTAATGACGAAAAAATCACGCAGTTTTTGCTAACGCTGTATAACAACGGCCAACTCTCATTGATGACTGGTTTATTTGCAAGTAAAGAAGTACGTCAGCAGCTCAAAGAATTATATCGGTGTGTTAATCAGCAGAGAGATCATGTTCTTTCTTCTTCACCTTATTCTGAACTTGGCTGTAAGACACGACGAACAGGAAGAGACGTGCCTTCACAGCTTAAAGCACTTTCACACCCCGAAGAAAGTTTTTTTCATGAATTATTAATAGAGAGTGTTTTAACAGAAAAAATAGATTTATTGTGGTTATTAACTTTGATAGAAACAGAAAAGGCAAAATTAAAAAAAGACAATCTTTTAAAAATAACAGAGAAAAACATTTTGGATCCTGTGATGAATTTTATCATTTATGTCAAAAACCTAATCGAACACGATATTTGCATTATTTGATTGAACAAGCCAATCAGCAAAATCACCCCGACCTTATTGAAATAGTTCGCAAGGTGTTAAAGGGACAACCGGATTTAAGTCAAGCAAACTCAGTGGATTTGATACCCTTGTCTTATGCTACCCACGCTCAATCTTCTTTACGTCTTCTTCTTAAAGAAGAATTTGAAAATCAAACTCGAGATTTAAATTTAACGACAGAAGGGATGGACGCTTTATTGGAACAAGGCGCAGGGACGTCTATTTTATTTCTTCTCATAAAAAAGTTATCGGATATTATTAAAAAGCAAGACAGGCATTGTCAGGCACAGTTTGTGAGATTGATCGAACATCTCTGCGAGCATTTTTCAAATGAATTAACGCAGTTATCTCATCAAAAAGGTACAACACCTTTTTTGATCGATCTTTTAAAGATGATAGAAAAAAATGAAAGAGCGAATGAAGAAGCCAAAGTTAAATGGAGATTTTTAGTTTCAAATGAAGCGCGACAAGAAGAAAAAGTGCAACAGCAGTTTCGATTGGATTGTCAGCTATTAAGATTGTGTTGTTTGAGTATTACCGGAGAATATCTTTTAGGAAAAAACACGCAACAAAGTGAAAATGAATTAGCGTATTTAATCAAAGAAATGGGTAATACCTCGGTTTTTAAACCTGTAGTTGATCATTGGTTTTTTTCCTATACTTCTTTAAAGTTCCCTTCTGTTTTCTCTCATTTTAGAGAAAATAGCGGTAACGTCTTCTATGGGATTAAGGTGATCTCGAATGGATTATGTGATGCTAGCCAAAGGCAATTAAGAGGAAGATACCCCGTCGAAACAGCACTGGTGGAGAAACAAAGAGAATTAGAAGCGGAAAAAACAGCGCATCAGAAAGAAGTAAAAGATATTGCAGAACAAAAGGATAATAAAATACAAGAATCACAAGAAATAGCAAGGCAAGAAAGTGAAAGAGCAGCGCAAGCAAAAACAGAAGCGGCGCAAGCAAAAACAGAAACGACGCAAGCAAAAACAGAAACGACGCAAGCAAATGAAAAAGTAGAAAAAGTGAAGAAAAAAAAGAGCGAAAAATTGAATACGATGGCAGAACAAGTAACGGCACTATCTCAACAAAACGAAGAATTGAGAATGATGGTGATGGCCCTGAGATCAGCCGTAGATCAACTCACACAAGAAGGGAATGAAAGAAAAGAAAGAGAAGGACGAAAGTCTCCCTCTCCTCGTGCTGCTGCTCATTCAAGTTCATCCGACAATGCGAGGGGTAGTTATGCGGATGCTCGTTTTTATCAAGGCGCTCCTCCCACTGAAAACGGCGCTTCATCGTCATCGTCTTCATCTGGTTCGACAAGGGAAAGTAAAAAAACAGGTTTTTAATTTGCAAGATTTTACGTGAGACTCTTCCGAACTCTTGCAAAATATTTTTTAACGAGGTACGGGGGAAAACGCGTTTTTCGTCATTGCGAGAAAAATGCGTCTAAGTGATTTTGAAAAAAAGTAAAAAGGTTCACACATTTTTCGAAGCAATCTAGAATCGGCTCTAGATTGCTTCGAAAAACACAAAAAAGATTTCCCTTTTTTTTTCAAATAAGTGGTGTGTTTTTCTCGCAATGACGAAAATCCGGATAGGACGTTTTTCACGGACGACTATGTAATTTAAAAAAATAAAAATACATTTTTTTATAAATCACATTAAGATAAAATTAATTTTTTAAATTTATTTTCTTGTATTTTTCATGCGGCATACCCAAGGTATCTCTTGGGAAGATACTTATTCTAATTATTGGATTATAATGATAAGTAAGCTGTTTGTTTTTAAAAGGGGAAGGAGTTTTGATGAGTATCCTTTTAATCAATGCCAGTACCAAAGAAAAATTAGAGCAAGCGTTACAAGCTG
>MGYM01000030.1 GCA_001801745.1 Gammaproteobacteria bacterium RIFCSPLOWO2_02_FULL_38_11 | reverse complement strand
TGATATCCAGAGAGCAGTAATTTCCGTCTTGTTGTTCAACATCAATGTCTTCAATGTTCGCATCCATGTCTGCAATGGCGGTGGTGATTTCAGCTAAAACGCCACGTTGATCGATGACTTCAATACGAATGCTAACTTTGAACGCGCCTTCGGGCGCTTCTTCCCAGCGCACAGGAAGATAACATTCAGGGTCCCGTTTTAATGATGAAAATTTTCGACAACCTTTGACGTGTATGATAATACCCCGTCCTTTTTCAAAAAACCCGGTGATGGGGTCGCCAGGAATGGGGTGGCAACATTCTGCAAAAGTAATAACACTGCTTTCACCGCCTTTAATAATCAAAGAACGTTTTTTCTTTTTTTTAATTTTCTCTGCTAATGCACTTTGATCTGTTAATTTTAAGGCGACGAAAGAAGCCATTTGATTTCCTAAACCAATCGCTTCAAATAACGCATTCTCTTTTGGATAATTGAGTTCTTGCATAAGGTGATGAAAAGTATTTTCTGGAATGTTTTCAATCGTCGTGCCTAATGCTTTCAGGGTGCGCTTTAAAAGTCGTTTGCCTAAGGCAATCGATTCTGTGTGTTGCAATTCTTTTAAATAATTTTTAATGTGGCTTCGTGCTTTTGCAGTGACAACGAAATTTAACCATGCAGGATTGGGGCGTGCGCCAGGCGCTGTGATAATCTCAACTGTTTGTCCATTAACAAGCGTATTGCTTAGAGGGACTAAGCGTTTGTCGATCTTAGATGCGATACAAGTATTTCCGATATCAGAGTGAATAGCATAAGCGAAATCGACGAGGGTTGAGCCTTGAGGCAAGGTGATGATTTCACCTTTAGGCGTGAAAACGTAGACTTCTTTGGGCGACAAATCCATTTTGATGCTTTCAAGAAATTCAAAAGAGTCTTCTTTGTTTTGATGTTGTAATTCAATTAATTCATGTAACCATTGTTGTGCGTTGGATTGTGCCGTTTTCAATCCTTTTCCTTTTTGAAATTTCCAATAAGCAATAATGCCGTTTTCTGCTTTGTTATCGATATCGGTTGTGCGAATTTGAATTTCAATCGGTGTGCCATCTAAGCCAAATAACGTTGTATGCAAAGCTTGGTAATCATTTTTTTTAGGGATGGCAATGTAATCACGAAAATGCTCTGGGATAGGTCGATAAATGTTGTGAATAATACCTAGTGCACGATAACAATCATCGATTTTATCTACCACGATACGAAAAGAATAAAAATCAGAAATTTCTTTAAAGGATAAATGTTCTTCTTTCATTTTTTTATAGAAACTATAAAGATGTCGTTGATGATATCGTACAGTCACTGGTATTTCGTATTTATGAAGATTTCGTTCGAGGGTTGTTTGGATTCGTTGAATGACTCCGTTTCGTTGTTCGCAAAATGATGCGATGGTTTTTTCTAAGATTCGGTAACGCCAAGGATGGATTGCTTTGAAGCTAAGATCTTCTAGTTCTGTTTTGAAGGTGTAAATGCCAAGGCGACTTGCGATCGGAGCATAAATTTCAAAAGTTTCAATGGCTTTTTGGCAACGTTTTTCTGGAGGAAGACCTGCTAATGTACGCATATTATGTAAACGATCAGCAAGCTTTACTAAAATGACGCGAATATCTTTATTCATCGCCAGTAACATTTTTCTGAAATTTTCTGCTTGAGCTTGAGATCGCGTTGTAAATTCAATTTGCGTGAGTTTGCTGACACCATCGACCAAGTCTGCTATTTCTTCCCCAAATTCTTCAATTAATTGGGTTTTTTTGATGAGTGTATCTTCCATGGTGTCATGTAAGAGTGCGGCGGCAATGCTTTGATAATCAAGACGTAAATCACAGAGAATATGTGCTGCAGCCAGGGGGTGGGTAATATAGGGTTCCCCAGAGCCTCTCTGCTGGTTTTTGTGGGCTTTGGCGGCTAATAGATAAGCTCTGCGAACAAGCGCAACTTGTTCAACATCCAGGTAAGTAAGTAATGCTTGTTGTAAAGGATAAAAAAGTGACTCCACTTAACGCCTCTGGAGATGCCATGGTCTTATATAAATATAGCTTTAAGATTAAAACTTTTCCTTAAATAATTCAGGAAGAGGGGTGTCTTGAGGGTTATTGTCCTTGTCAAAGGAGGTATATCCTGCTGCAATTTCTCTGAGGGCAACCACGGTGGCTTTGTCATTTTCCCAGGGGACAAGAGGGTCGGTGTTGGTGTGAGCCAATTGCCGTGCTCTTTGAGTCGCAATTAAAACAAGTTCAAAGCGGTTAGCAACGTGTTGTAAACAGTCTTCAACGGTAATGCGAGCCATATGCGAATCCTATAAAAACAAAGAAAGAAGGCTTTAAGATACAGAAAAAAATGTTTTTTTGAAAGGGATTTTAAGGATTTGCCAATAAATTTCTAATTAAATTTATTTGTTTTTCCTTTTGCAAGGGGAGAGAGAGGCGGTGAGCTGTGATAATGGCTCTTAAATCAGAGACGGCTTGATCGAAGCTGTCATTTACAAGTAAATAGTCAAATTCATCATAATGTTGGATTTCGTTTTGAGCTTCTGAAAGACGTTTTTTAATGACTTTCTCGTGATCTTGTTTTCGTTGATGTAAGCGATGACTTAAGCTTGTTAATGAAGGAGGTAAAATAAAAATAGAAACCGTATTTTTGAATAATTTTTTAATTTGTTGTGCGCCTTGCCAGTCAATCTCCAGTATAATGTCGACGTTTTTTGATAGCTTTTCCAATACAAAACTTTTTGACGTTCCATAATGATTATCAAATACTTCGGCATGTTCTAAAAAATCATTTTCTTTTATCATTTTTTGAAAAATTTCAAGCGTTACGAAATGATAGTTTACATCGTCAGTTTCACCCGAGCGGTGAGGACGTGTTGTATGAGAAACAGAAGGCTCAATATTTTTCAGTTGAGGAATTAATGCTGAAACTAAGCTTGTTTTTCCTGTTCCAGAAGGACCGCAGATAATAAAAAGTGTGCTCATGATGATGTCCTTACTCTATGTTTTGGATTTGTTCGCGCATTTGTTCAATGAGGGTTTTCATTTCAATGGCGGCATGGATGATAGTGCTATCATTGGTTTTTGCGCCTAAGGTGTTGGTTTCGCGGTTCATTTCTTGCATTAGAAAATCTAAACGCCGGCCGTGATGTCCTTCAGTATCAAATAAACGCCTTGCTTCATCGATATGAATGATAAGACGATCAATTTCTTCTGTGATATCAATTTTGTTTGTTAAAATTATAATTTCTTGTTCTAAGCGATGAGGGTCAAGGGTTAAATTTGCATCTTCTATTTTTTTTAGTAAGCGGTGACGCTGAGCTTCCAAAAGCAAGGGAGTGCGTTGTTTGATTTTCATTAATATATCTTTAATCATAGACAGTTGTGATAAAAGATTATTTTTTAATTTTTCACCTTCTCGTTGGCGTGTTTGTATGAGGTCGGTGAGTGTTTTTTGAAGCGTGTCGAGCAATGAGGGAGAAAGTGTTTCAAGATTGCCTTCATTAATATGTAGTAAGCCTGGCCAGCGTAATAGTTCAAGGGTGTTAATCGGGGAAGTTTGAGCGAGCCTGTTGTCAACGTGATGATGCGCTAAAATTAATTGTTCTAGTAGTCCTTCATTGATGTTAAAACTCGAAATGGTTTTTGTAGGTTCAAAATTAAGTTGGCATTCAACGCGACCGCGGTGAAGTTTTTCTTGAATGAGGTTGCGAAAATCTATTTCAAGTGAGGTAAAATGCGGGGGTAAAAAGAAATGAAGGTCAAGGTAACGGTGGTTGAAGGATCGAAGATCCCATTGGAACGTGCCATACTCTGTATGGGTTTTATGTGTGGCAAAAGCCGTCATGCTGTAGGTCATGTGTGATAGGGGTGTTTTCTTGAAAAAGTGCAATATAATAGCGTAATTGAGGTTTTTTAGATATGGGTGATAAGACGATAAAGATCGCTTTAGCGCAATTAAATTTTTGTGTGGGTGACATAGAAGGGAATACACAAAAAATTCTAACTGCGATAAAGCGTGCAAAAGCAAAGGATGCCAAACTCATTGTTTTCAGCGAATTGGCGCTGACAGGCTATCCGATAGAAGATTTACTTTTCAAAGAAGATTTACACTTGCGTGTTCAGCATGCGTTGACGCTTATTCGCAAGCTGACGCAAAATTTTTATGTGATTGTAGGTTATCCCGAAAAGAAAGGAAAAAAATATTTTAATGTGGCTGAGGTGATATACGATGGGAAAATGATTGCAAAAAGATATAAATATCATTTGCCTAATTATAGTGTATTTGATGAGAAGCGTTATTTTGAAAAAGGTGAGAAAAGTTGTGTGTTTGATTTTAGAGGTATTAAAACTGGCTTATTAATTTGTGAAGATCTTTGGTTCCCTGAACTTTCTAAAAAAGCTGTTGCCTTAGGTGCAAAATGGCTTATTTGTATTAGCGCCTCGCCTTACGATGATAAAAAATTTCAAAAAAGAATAGAGATTTTAAAATCGCGTATTTCTGAAAATTCTGTGCCTGTGGTGTATGTTAATTTGGTAGGTGGGCAGGATGAGCTTGTGTTTGATGGTCGTTCTTTTGTGATGAATGAGCATCAAGAGGTATGTGCTCAAGGGAAACATTGCCAAGAAGATTTATTGTTTTTAGAAATGCATGCTGGTAAAAGCGTAAAAATTAAAAAAGAAAAATTACCTAAAGTTTTAAGTAAAGAAGAAGAAATTTATTCGGCACTTGTATTGGCAACGCGCGATTATGTCATGAAAAATGGGTTTAGTAGTGTTTATCTGGGTGTGTCAGGTGGGATTGATTCTGCATTAACGCTGGCTATTGCGGTCGATGCTTTAGGTCCAAAGCATGTGACTGCGATAGTGATGCCTTCACGGTATACGGCTTTGATGAGCATGGAAGATGCTTATGCTTTGGCAGGCGCTTTGAAAGTAAAAGTAATCGAAATTCCGATTACCCCCATGTTTAATGAGTTTTTAAAAAACCTGAAAAAAGCTTTAGCTAAGAAACCTAAAGACATCACAGAAAAAAATATTCAAGCGCGTGTTCGAGCTGTTTTGCTGATGGCTTTGGCGAATGAATTTAACGGGCTTGTATTAACGACCAGTAATAAAAGTGAAATTGCCGCGGGGTATTCCACTTTGTATGGTGATATGGCGGGAGGCTTTGATGTATTAAAAGATGTGTATAAAACAATGATTTATCGCTTGGCAGCGTATCGAAATCAACTTAAGTTTGTTATTCCAAAAAGAACGATCACGCGTGCGCCGACAGCGGAGTTGGCACCTAATCAAAAAGATCAAGATGATTTGCCGCCTTATGACACTCTAGATATTATTTTGAAATTGTTTATTGAAGAAAATTTATCGGAAGAAAAAATAATACAGAAAGGATTTGATGAATCGCTTGTGAAGGAAATTTTAACTTTATTAAAACGTTGTGAATATAAACGTCGACAATCACCAATAGGTCCGCGTATGACGACCTGTTCTTTTGGCAAGGATTGGCGATTCCCTGTATCAGGAAAAAAATGAAAACTCAGCAAGAAAAAGTAAGAATTCAAAAAACATTATCAGATAAAGGGGTAGGTTCTCGTCGTGAAATTGAAGAATGGATTCGTCAAGGTCGAGTTTTTGTTAATGATGTTCAAGCTGAAATTGGAATGAAAATATCGCCGCGCGATAGAATAAAAATCGATGGTCAAGTTGTTCGTCACATGGAAATAAAAAGAAAAAACACACGTGTCATCATGTATCACAAACCGGAAGGAGAAGTTTGCGCGCGTAAAGATCCGCAGCAACGAAAAACAATTTTTGAAAATCTTCCTGTTTTGCGTCAATCACGTTGGATTGCCGTAGGGCGATTAGATTTAAATACATCAGGTTTGATTTTGTTAACCACAGAAGGAGAGCTTGCTAATCGCTTGATGCATCCTTCCTATGAAGTCGAGCGTGAATATGCTGTACGTGTCTTAGGCCAGGTCACAGCTGAAATGATTCGAAATTTAAAAAAAGGTGTGATGCTTGAAGGTGAGCCTTGTGCTTTTGATGATGTGGTGGATGCCGGTGGCACAGGGGTTAATCATTGGTATAAAGTGATTTTACGTGAAGGAAAAAATCGTGAAGTAAGAAAATTATGGGAATCACAAGGTGTGAAAGTAAGTCGTTTGATTCGTACCCGATTTGGTGCGATTGGTTTGCCGCGTTTATTGCGCCCGGGTCGATGGCGTGAGTTGACGCCTGAAGAAATTCAAAGTTTGCATTGTTCTTTTGTGAAATGAGAGGTGTTCTATGAAAATATTTACAATGGGGATGTAAACTTTCTATAGAAATCTTACATTGAAAATGTAAACATTATTGAAATGTGCTGGATGCAAAAGATGTCATTGCTCTTTCTACAAATAAATAGTCGGGGTTTCCTTCATTT
>MGYM01000029.1:179-6518 GCA_001801745.1 Gammaproteobacteria bacterium RIFCSPLOWO2_02_FULL_38_11 | reverse complement strand
TGTTTTATGAATCTGCCAAATAGCAACTTCCGGGAAAGAAAAATATATTTCCAACAATTTTATAGTTTTAACATCACGACTTTCTCCTGATTCAATTTTTTGTAAAGTGACCTTACTAATATCAAAAGTTTTTGCTAAATCATAAGCTTTAGCGAAGGTGGGTGGCGCCCCGAACAGGAATCGAACCTGTGACCTATCCCTTAGGAGGGGATCGCGCTATCCACTGAGCCACCGGGGCATTTTAAAAAATAATGTCAAGAATCCGTTGTCATTTTAGCAAAAGCAGAGCCATCTGTACGCGTAAAAGGAAGTGCTTGAGGAAAATGAGTGTGAAGATAAGCAATCAAACCTTCTCTCACCTGGGCACATAAATCTGAAATATCCTGTAAATTACGCGCACTGATTGAAATTTTAATTTCAAGACATTTATCTGTGATGTCTGACACTAATACAGATTTTATTTTTCTATCCCATAATTTATTATTTTCTAAAATTCTATCCAGCTCTTGACGAATTAGCTTTATATCAACAGCATAATCTAATCTCAATATTACATATTGTATCAATTCAGAAGACACTAATGTCCAATTTTGAAAAGGTTTTTCCATAAAATAATTAATAGGCATGATGAGCCGACGATTACTCAGCAAACGTATGATGACATGCGTTAATGTGATTTCTTCTACCTGCCCCCACTCTCCTTCCACACAAACAGCATCATCAATGCGTAGCGTGTTATTAAATGCGATTTGAAAACCCGCCAAGACACTTCCCAACGTTTTCTGCGCTGCAAAACCTAAAATCACAGAAGCAATTCCCGCCGATGTTAATAAGCCAAGTCCTAAACGCTTTACACTTTCAAATGTCATCAAAAATACTGCCGTCATGATGACTAAAACCATGAACACAAAAAAACGACTGATAAAACGAATTTGAGTTTTCAAGGTGCGCGCACGTCCACTTCCCACCGTTTTATTGCAATGTTGCATGCATAACAATTCACTAATTTTAACAAGCCTTAACAAAAGCCATGTTATTAAAAGAATAAGAACGGCTTGAATAAGATTAGGAATAAAAACCAGATCACCTTCTAAACCCAAGATAGGGGTAAAGGCTTCTATAAAAAGAGTAGGAATTAAAAAATAAAGAGGCCTTTTTAAATTTTTCAAAATCATTAACAATAAAAAAGAATCTCGTTTCTTTTGTAAATATTCCAACAAGATAAATAGGCACAACAAACCCAGCACGCTGCCTAGTACACTGGCAATGACAAAAACCCACAAAGACAGATGCGCCTGCATCGCAACATAAATTAAGCTAAGCTTATCCATTCATAACCTTTCACAGAATGAAAAATTCGCTATAGAATAGCAGATTCGACTTCATTTTTATCCATTGACGAGATTCTTATGCCTCTTTCACGTGAACAAATTGCCCAACGTATTGCCCAAGAATGCAAGGACGGCGACTATGTCAATCTGGGTATCGGTATTCCCACTCTCGTTGCAAACTATATTTCCCCCTCTATTCAAGTCATCTTCCAGTCGGAAAATGGCTTGTTAGGCATGGGCCCTTTTCCAACTGAAAATGAGGTGGATCCTGACTTAATCAATGCAGGCAAACAAACCGTTACTGCCATCCCCGGCGCTGCTTTTTTCTCTTCAGCAGACAGTTTTGCCATGATACGCGGCGGGCATATTGATTTAACCGTTTTAGGCGCTTTTGAAGTGGATCAAGCAGGAAATATTGCCTCTTGGATGATCCCAGGAAAAATGGTGAAAGGGATGGGGGGCGCCATGGATTTGGTAGCAGGAGCAAAAAATATTATCGTGGCAATGTCTCATGCCAACAAACAAGGTGAGTCAAAAATTTTAAAAAAATGTACCTTACCTTTGACAGGTATTCAATGCGTCACCAAAGTCGTCACCGATTTGGCGGTAATGGAATTAAGAGAAGGCGCATTTCATTTATTAGAATACGCAGAAGATACCTCCATTGAAGATATAAAACGCCTCACCGCAGCCACCTTGATCATTGCACCTGATGTCAAACCTATTTCATTGGAGCATACATGAAACTTTCAACGCTCAGCGCAATTTCTCCTCTGGATGGACGTTATGGTAAAAAAACAGAAAATTTACGTGGTTTACTCAGCGAATATGGCCTGATACGTGCTCGTCTATTTATTGAAATTGAGTGGCTTGTTTTTTTAAATAAAAAAATTCCTGATTTAAAATTAAATCAAAAATCAATTCAGACTTTAAAAAAGATTTATAAAAACTTTAACGAACTTGAAGCAAAAGAAATAAAAAAAATTGAAAACAAAATTAATCATGATGTAAAAGCAGTTGAGTATTACCTTAAAAATAAAATGGAAGGCTCCTCACAACTCAAAAAAGCGAAGGAATTCGTGCATTTTGCTTGCACTTCTGACGACATTAATAATCTTGCCTACGCAATTTTATTACAAGAATTACGAAAAAATCATTTGCTACCTATATTAACAAAACTTAAATTGAAGCTTAAAACCATGGCCTTAGATACTGCATCGCGACCGATGCTTTCTCGCACACATGGCCAGGCCGCCACACCCACAACACTGGGGAAAGAAATCGCAAATTTCTTAAAAAGACTTGAACGTCAAACCACCTTACTTTCTCAACAAATTATTTTCGCCAAAATCAATGGTGCTGTTGGAAACTTCAATGCACATCGCATCGCTTATCCTCAGGTGGCTTGGCCCATCCTTGCAAAAAAATTCGTTGAACAATTAAGGTTAAGTTACAACTCGCATACAACACAAATCGAACCGCATGATGGCATCGCAGAATATTGTCACGTTTTATTTCGTATTAACACTCTTCTCATTCATCTTTGTCGTGATTGCTGGGCTTATATTTCTTTAGCTTATTTTTCTCAGAAAAAACAAAAAGCGGAAGTTGGTTCTTCCACCATGCCTCATAAAATCAACCCGATTGATTTTGAAAATGCAGAAGGGAATTTAAGTCTTGCCAATGCGCTTTTTCATTTTTTTGCAGAACGCTTGCCTGTTTCGCGCTGGCAACGTGATTTAGTAGACTCGACTCTTTTTCGCAATCTGGGCATAGCACAGGCTTACTCCCTCCTCGCCTATGAAACCTTGTTATCAGGTTTAAATAAACTCCAAATAAATGAAGAAAAAATTTCTGACGATTTAGAGGCACACTGGGAAGTATTAACAGAAGCCGTTCAAACAGTTATGCGTCGTTATCGCTTAAAACAACCCTATGAACAATTAAAAATGTTATCCAGAGGCAAAAAAATGGATAAAGAGACCCTCCATCACTTTATTGATAAGCTACACTTACCTTCAGAGGTGAAAAAAAAATTGAAAGCCCTCACTCCAAAGGATTACATCGGATTTGCGAAAGAGCTAGCTAAACAAGCGAGATAACAGAAATGTACTTTTCTTTGAAATCAAACTTAAGTCAGTTTTTAGTAAGCTGGCTCATGAAACAAAATCCTTCGGATAAATTTCCCTTAAGTGATTTCGAACGTATTCGTTATGAAATTCGCCCTTGCGATGTGTTACTCATTGAGGGGCGTAGCAGAGTCGCTGAAGTCATTAACCTCATTACACAAAGCGCCTGGTCGCATGCTTGTCTTTACATCGGACGTCTTCATGACATTGAAAATCCAGACACACGCAATTTATTATTAAAAGCGCATCCTGACATCAACCCCAATGAACAATTAATAGTAGAGGGCCTCTTAGGCAAAGGCACGGTTATTTCACCTATCACAGATTATAATAACGATCATATCCGCATCTGTCGCCCCAAAGGGATTACACACAAAGATGCGCAGCTTGTGATTGATTATGCAGTTAATCATCTTGGCATTAAGTATGATATACGGCAAATTTTCGATCTCGCACGTTTTCTCTTCCCTTGGAGCATTTTGCCTCGTCGCTGGCGATCTAGTTTATTCAATTATCATTTAGGCGAGTTAACCAAAGAAAGCTGCTCCTCATTGATTGCTGAAGCTTTTAGTTCTGTTCAATTCCCCATTTTACCCGTCATTAAACAACACCATGGCAAAGGGATTGAACTTATCAAACGTTTTCCCAAGTTATACACGCCCAGTGATTTTGATTATTCTCCTTTTTTTGAAATCATCAAATATCCCATTTTTGAATTATCCGACACCCCGACTTATCGAACATTGCCTTGGCGAGAGGGTCTATTAAGCGATGATGAAGGACACATCGCCAGACCAGAATTACCCAAAATTGAAGAAACCCTACCCAGTTATGAAAAAAATAAGAAATCAAAAAAGAAAGAAGAAAAAAAACATTTGTGGGATTATTTTGATTAAGAAGCTACTTTCTCATATGCGACTTCTGATTATACGAACTTGATGAAGAGCTGGCAGATGAAGCACTTGCAACTTCTTCAGAAGAAGACGCCGCCACTTTATGTTGAGATTTCGCTTCTTTATAAAAACAAGCAAAACGCACACACAATCTTTTTAATGCTTGATAAAACCATTTTTCTTCTTCTTGCTCAGGCTTTAATTTCTTAAGTTCAGGCAATACTTTTTCTCTTAAAAAACTATAAACACTCAACGCTCTTTCTTCTGAAGCCCGGTGATTAAACATCTCTCTTAAACAAGTAATTCTTATTCTAGATGCTATTTCGTTCACAGCCGAATACCGTATGCTCATGAAAGACAAATAACATCTAAGATCAAGTAAAAATTCCTTTTCATAAGGAAATTCATGAATATGAGACTTTTTATCGAAGTAAAAACATCGAGCCTTAGGATTTTTTTTCAAACTATTAACAAAGTATACCGGACCATAGTCTAAACCCAATTGTTCTCCCGGGCGGATCTCATTCAGCGTTATAAACACGGGAACAAAAAGACCGTGGTAGAGAGAAAACCGAACTTCTACATTTGCTGTTTTAATAGAAAAAGGAAAAAAAGACAATTCTTCTTTATTCATTTGCAAATACATCGCATCCGGAAAATGATTTAAAAAACGGAATAAACCCCCACTCTTTCTTGCATCCACGCGTGGGCAATCGCGATTAGGATCGACAAGCAGATCATGAGTCTGATCAGACGGCATCTTATTTCTCATAAAAAAAGGATGAGCAGGTAAGGTAAAACTATAAGAAGTATCATTCAAATCTAGCTTTTGAGCTTTATAAGCACCTCCGTAAATACCAATCATCGTACCCGCCGGAATAGGCTTGGCGTCAGACGAAAGGAAAAGACCCCATCCCAAATCTTTATCTCCTTCTTTCAAAGGACAAAGAACAAATTGTTCTTGCCAAGCTTGAAAAGATCGTATTTCCTGCAAAGTAAGCTCTTCTGATCGAACACCTGCAAACTGTCTATAATCGCGGCCTTCCCCTGCCACATCGAAGTCTGCATCTAAAATTTTTTCAAGATACTCTCGATTTTGAGCGCTATTTACAGCATTTGCTAACAATTGAGGAATCGTAATATTATGACACCATTCAAATCCTTGTGATCGCGCAAATTCTTCTGGATTAACACGTTGAACCGTCCATTCTCCTTCAGTAAAACCAGGCGGGGTTTTAGCAACTTGAAGATACTTCATAGGAGCGATATCAGGAAAAAGTAATTCTCGCGGGGCCTTTCCATTACTACTACAATTTTTCAACATTTGAGTTAGAGTTTTATATGGATTTCGCATCATAAACATTACCTCGATTCAAAAGACACCTACTATGGTCGAGGAGTATAACTCAATAAGCTTAAGGAACTATGAATAAAAAAACGGGAAGATTTTTGAAAATCTTCCCGTTTTTTAAGACGAAATTTCTTTTATTTTTTTGTAGCCTTTTTACGAGTGGTTCTCTTCTTCGCGGTTTTCTTAACGCCCCGTTTCTTTGCTACCTTTTTCTTTCCCGATTTTTTTGCCGCAGCTTTTCTACGCACCATGATACTTATCTCCTTGTAAGTTAAACGGAAGTCTCCTAATAACAGGTCGCTCTTTTTAAAAAGTTCACATCACAATAACAACATCATGAAGTAAGGCAGACAACCCAGGCTACCTTTTTTAAAAATAATAAATGGTGTGTTTTTATTTATATATATAAGCAATTACAAAAAGTCAAATTTTTTATTGGTTTTCTTTTAAAAAAATTGAATTTACTTTATTTTTAAACAATTTATCAACCACAAGACACAAATGTCTCTGCAACACGTGGATCCAATTCTCCTTTCTTATAACGCTGATACATCTTCTCAAGCGATAACACTTTAATTTTATCAGCCCAACCTGCTGTACCAAACGCTTCGTAACGCACTCTGCAAATCTCTTTC
>MGYM01000029.1:0-157 GCA_001801745.1 Gammaproteobacteria bacterium RIFCSPLOWO2_02_FULL_38_11 | reverse complement strand
AATATTTTCTGGGATCAAACTCTTTTGGGTGTTCTGCAAAATAACGTCGTATTGCACCGGTGGCTGCCATACGTAAATCTGTGTCGATGTTAACTTTTCTCACACCATGACGGATACCTTCTTGAATTTCTTCGATAGGTACACCGTAAGTTTGTCC
>MGYM01000028.1:36092-36238 GCA_001801745.1 Gammaproteobacteria bacterium RIFCSPLOWO2_02_FULL_38_11 | reverse complement strand
TACCACTTTCACGACAACCGATAGCGCACTGACGTTTGCTTCTACTTTAAATAGCAGCAGCGCTACCGCACGCGCTTTTACCGCAAGCCTGGGTTCTGGTGCCTTGACCTTCACCGGTAATGTCGGTGCCACCAATGCTTTGGGCG
>MGYM01000028.1:9067-36078 GCA_001801745.1 Gammaproteobacteria bacterium RIFCSPLOWO2_02_FULL_38_11 | reverse complement strand
AACACTGGCACAACAACGGTTACAGGAACAGTCTTAGCCAGCAGTTTAACTAAAAGTGGGACGGGTGCCACAGCCATTAATGGCGGGAGTATTTCAACGTCAGGCTCACAATCTTATGCAGGCGCGGTTTCTCTGGGCGCTAATACCACGCTCACACTTTCAGGTTCTGGCAGCACAAGTCTTTCTTTAGCTAATAATATTTCTGGCGGATATAACTTAACCCTCACGGGTTCCGCAGGAAATAATACCTTTACCCTAGGGGGTACGCTGACCTTGGGAAATGTCGCTGTTAATGGTTATAGTTCGGGAACCAATACTTTTTCTCTTGATACCAGCGGAACACAAGCTTGGACTATCAGCAGTGCAAATACAGGCAGCTTAAGCAGTATCAGCAGTGTGTCAGGCGCTTTTACTTTCTCAAATATCGGCAGTTTAACTGGCGGCAGCGGCAATGATACTTTCAGTTTCTCAGATGGCGCATCACTCACAGGCACACTGGATGGCGGCACGCTTGGCAGCACGACGAATTCAATCACTTACGCCAATTACACCACACCCATCACCGCAACACTTTCTGCAAACACCGCCGGCGCAACCACTAACAGCAGCGGTACGACCATCACAGGCGCATTCACCAACATGAATAATCTAACGACAAGCACCAATGGCACTTTAAAACTGCCCTCTACTCAATCGAATACCCTTGCCATCAACAGCGCCACCGCCGGTTCGCTCAATAACACCAATACCGTCAATGCCTTCACCACTTTTGTCAGCCGCAGTGGCAATGACACCGCTCAGTTTAATACAGCTGCCACAATAAATCGCACCGCCGGAACGGCTGTCGTCGATGGGACAACACTCACATTCACTGGCTTTAGTAATTTCACAGGCAGCCTCACTCCCGTTGTTGAAGCATCGCAAAACAGCACAATTAACGCTGTCATTTTACAATCCGATGCGATTAGCGCTTCTGCCAGTGACCCCGATGCCACAACCACACAACAATCTCCTGAGGCCACTACCACTATCAATTTAATTAATTCTGGTAATCTTACAAATTCAATGTTGACTTCAATGATGTCAGATGTCTCCATGGGCGACTTACAAACATTTGATGATTTAAACCCACGCACCAATTGTGATTAAAAAGGAAGGTAACACACTGTGACTCCAAAAATAATGCCTATTTCGCTCGGGCTTCTTCTCATGGTGCTGTCAATCACTTTTTTATTTAATCCTCACACACGTCGCGCGGTAATTTATTTAGATAATCTTTCTTATGATATTCAATTGCGCTTAGCAACACTTGTGCATCACACACCCAAAAAAGATACTTCCATTGCAATCGTAGATATTGACGATCAAAGTTTAGCTGCAGAAGGTCACTGGCCCTGGCCACGCACAACACTGGCCACGCTCGTAAAAAAAGTTTTAGATCAAGGCGCTGTGGTCATTGCGTTTGATATTTTGTTTACTGAGAGCCAACCCAACCCCGTTGACACTCTTTTAAAAGGCCTTGAAAAACAAAAAAAATTAACACCCTTGCTTCAAACCACATTGGAAGAAAATAAAGATTATTTTAATGATGATGTTTACTTTGCAAAAGAACTTTCTCCACAAACAAGCGTCTTAAGCTTTGTTTTCAAACAAGATAATGAAACTTCAGGCAGCTTACCACCATCCTCATTACAACTTACACCCGAGCAAACAAAAGCGCTGGGGCTTATCACTGCAGAAGGTTATTTAAGTCCGATCTCAAAACTTCTTACTTCCGCCAAAAATATAGGATTCATTAATATTTTTCCCGATGAAGACGGGATTACACGTCGCGCACCTCTGATCATGGCCTACCATGGCGACGTTTACCCCTCACTTGCACTAGAAGCAACAAGCTTATATCTAAATAAGAAAATTAATTTAATCACTGAAAATTATGGAGACATCAAGCAACTCGAAGGTATTCAATTTGGGGAAAACATTATTCCCACAGATGACAAAGGACAAATCCTGATTCCCTTCATAAGTTATGCTTACACTTTCCCTTTTTATTCTGCCACGGATCTATTACATGATCGTTTACCCCCTGAGACCTTACTAGGGAAAATTGTTTTTGTAGGTTCTTCTGCAACTGCCTTAGGCGACAGACTTGCGACATCTATTCAAAGTGTATTTCCCGGCGTAGAAGTACAAGCCACCATTGCCGACGGTATTTTACAAAATCGTTTTTCATGCAAACCCCCCTGGGCTTTGGGATTTGATATTATCAGTTTGTTTGTACTGGGCATCTTAAGTGCTGTAATTTTCCCTTATTTAGGAGCACGCACTTTATGCCTATTGATACTGACTCTTCCCGTCATATTCACACTTGCAGCCAACACTTTATGGAAAACGACGGGTTTTGTTATCTCTTTTTTATTACCCACTTTATTACCTTTAAGCATCGCTATTTTAAACACGATTTACGGTTATCTTTTTGAAACACGTTCCCGACAACACTTAAAACGCATGTTTGGCCACTATGTCCCTTCCTCACACATCGACGAAATGTTGAAATCATCTGATGACAAGAATTACGGCATGCACGGCGAAACACGAGAAATGTCGGTGCTTTTCGCTGATATCCGCAATTTCACAAAGGTATCAGAAAGAATGTCTGCAACTGAATTAAAAGAAATGTTAAATCTTTTTTTCACTGCGATGACAAAAATTATTTTCGTACATCATGGCACGATCGATAAATATATAGGAGACATGATCATGGCTTTTTGGGGCGCACCCATCAAAACAGTGCATCATGCAGAATACGCCATCACCACAGCACTGGCCATGCAAAGAATCACAACAAAACTACAAACAACGTTTAAAGAAAAAGGATGGCCAGAGATTCATATCGGTATCGGTATCAACACAGGCAGCATGAATGTAGGCGACATGGGATCAAAATTTCGCTTGAATTACACCGTATTAGGCGACGCTGTCAACCTTGCTTCTCGCGCTGAAAGTTTAACAAAATTTTATGGATCAAAAATCATTGTCACTGCAAATACAAAACACGATCAAACAAAATTTATATTTCAGCAATTAGATTGTGTACGCGTGAAAGGGAAACAACAAGGCATTGCGATTTTTGAACCTTTATGTACGCAAGAAAAATTAACACCAAAATTAAAAGAAGAATTACAATTACATGAAAAAGCACTACAATTTTATTTTAAATCAGATTGGTTATCTGCAAAAACCATTTTTGAAAAATTAAACGCAAGCCATCCTCACAAAAAACTCTATGAAATTTACTTACAACGTCTTGCTGGTTATGAAAAAGAGCCGCCTGCAAATTGGGATGGGGTTTACGTTCATACATCCAAATAAATAAATGTGAGCTGTAATGAGCTACAAACAAAATGAGGTACTTGAAACAGAAGCACCCGCCACTCCAGTTCCACCGGCACCACCAGACGTTCCCCCTCCTTCGCCTCCACCATCACCCGCGCCACCAGCGGCGCCTCCCGCATCCCCACTGCCACTTGCCGCGCCAGCAGCTTCTGATTGCTTCTGTTCTTCAGGGCTTTTGGGTACAGGCGGTGTACCCGGCATGCTTGAGGGCACTAACGCAGGCTCGGAAAGAAACGCTTGCGGACGTGTCTGTAATATCGCCGGCGCTGATGTTTGACTTGAAACTTCTGCATATAATTTTTTATTAGCAAAACTTAATTCTTGTGTGCCCGCAGCATTACTCACCGCAATATTACCCCCTTTAATTTCCACATCTAACTGACCCGAAACATTCAAGGCCGCAGAAAAATCCGTCCCTCTCACACCAATCACAGCCACCGGCGTTTTCAACTGAAAATTCTTAGGCTCTGATTTTGCAACCCAGCCTGTCACAACGCGCGCACCCCCTTTGGCTAACTCAATCGTTGTTTTACCATCGGAAGATTGTGGTTTTTTAGGATTAAAATGATATTGACCTAATTTCGTGGAAGTATCAGGATAAAACACAATTAAACTGTTATCTGTCATCACGATCTGACCTTCTCCGTCTTTATTCGTCACAATCTGATCATGTAAATAAATATCAGACATACGCTTTAATGCTCGCGTCGCATTGTCTGCACCTATCGCTTTGACATCTCCCTTCACCCAAACAACACGCCCAATAGGCGCATGCTCGTCTTCAGCTTCTGCAGGTTCAAAAAGCTCGAAAAACAACAGGAGGGATAAAGAAGAAAAAACAAAAGAAAAAAAAATAATCCTTTTTGTCATCAGTAATACTCCCACTAACTAAGGGAAGGTAAACCTTCATCCATTTCTGTCGGTTTGGCTGCTTGATGCGTTTGCGCCAAGAACATATACATCGCAGGCACAACAAATAAGGTAAACAAAGTCCCTATTGAAATACCCGTTGAAATCACCAAACCAATATCAAAACGACTCATTGCACCCGCTCCCGTTGCACGCAATAAAGGAATAACACCCAACACCATCGCTGAGGTCGTCATTAAAATAGGACGCAAACGAATACCTGCCGCCATTTCAATCGCCTCTCGCTTAGCTTTACCTTCACGCTGTAAATCATTTGCAAATTGCACGATCAAAATGCCGTGCTTACTAATCAAACCAATCAGTGTAATTAAACCTACTTCTGTATAAATATTCAGGCTAGCACCGTTCACACCCAAACTAATAAAAATCATTGCGCCGCAAATTGACATAGGCACACTAATCAAAACAATGAGTGGATCTCGAAAACTTTCAAACAATGCCGATAAGGAAAGAAAAATAATGATCATCGCAAACACAAAAGTAAGCATCAAACTGCTACCCTCTTGCATGAATTGTCGCGATTGCGCTGCATAGTCCACCATATACCCTTTGGGTAATACTTCCTTTGCAATTCCATTAAATGTTTCCAGAGCTTTACCCATCGTAATTCCAGGATAGGCAATCGCAGAAATGGTTGTAGAATTTAATTGTTGAAAATGATTCAATGACTCAGGTACGACTACCGTTTCTAATTTTGCAACTGTCGCTAAAGGAATATTGTTTCCATCGATTGTATTGATATGCGTATTCAACACATCTTGTGCATTCAAACGATCATCACGCTCCAATTGCGGAATCACTTGGTAGGATCGTCCCGAATAATTAAAATAATTAATATAGTTTTCACTTAATGCACTGCCTAAGGTATTTGCCACATCTTGCATCGTCAAACCAAATTCAGAAATTTTATCGCGATTCAATAAAATATTGGTTTGTGCCTGATCGATTTTCAAATCAGGATCAATATACATAAATACCCCTGTTTTCCAGGCTTTTGCAATAAGACTTTGTGCAACATCATTTAATCGATAAAAATCATCCGTGGTTTTTATAACAAACTGAATCGGCAAACCACTCCCCCCACCCGGCAAAGAAGGTTGTTGGAAAGCCGCAATTTTTGCGCCTGCAATATGATCAATATCTTGTTGCAAAATAGGTTGAATTTGATTGGTCGTACGTTTTCGCTCATCCCAAGGTTTAAAAACAATGCCGGCAATACTCGTGTTCAAACCATTGATACCATCCAACTGAAAGATATGATCAGTCTCAGGAAAGGTTTCAGCAATTTTCAAAACCTGATTAGAATATAATTGTGTTTGCGCAAGACTCGCATTGGCAGCCGCTGTAAGTTGCGTGATGATAATGCCTTGATCTTCTTGTGGCGCAAGCTCCGAATTGGATGTCGCATAAAGAAAATAAATACTGCCTAAAACAATACAAGCAAAAGTGGCCGTTACCGATAAATAATCAAGTGAATGATGCAAAGCTTTTTCATAAATTGTTTTTAATCTCTCAAATTGATTATCTACAAATATAATAAACGCAGGTTTCTCATCAGGTTTTTCTACTTTTAAAAACTTATGACACATCATGGGCGAAAGTGTCAACGCAACGATGGCCGACACCGCCACAGAGCCTGCCAATGTAAATGCAAACTCTGTAAATAACGCACCGGTTAATCCACCCATAAATCCAATAGGAACATACACCGCAATCAACACAATCGAAATAGCAAAAATAGGATTTGCTAATTCACGCGCACCCATCATCGCTGCTTTCAAAGGCGATAAACCTTCTTCTCTGTGACGATGCACATTCTCTACAACAATAATCGCGTCATCAACCACCAAACCGATCGCGAGCACCAAAGCAAGCAAGGTTAACAAATTAATACTGTAACCCAACAAAAACATTACAAAAAAAGCCCCGATCAAAGACAAGGGAATAGCAATAACAGGAATCATGACAGAACGAATCGAGCCTAAAAATAAAAAGATGACCGCCGTAACAATGAGTAGCGCTTCAAATAAAGAAGACACGACTTCATTAATCGAGCTCTGCACGTAAAGCGTTGAGTCATAGACAATCTTACCGTTTAAACCTTCTGGTAATTGTTCTTCGATAGAAGGATAAATATTTCGTATCGCTTGAACAACTTGTAATAAATTTGCAGAAGGTGCAACTTTAATACCAACATACACTGCAATTTTCCCATCAAATTTAACTTGCGTATCATAACTCGTAGAACCTAACGTCACTCGCGCCACATCACCCATTCTTGTGATCACACCATTTTCTGCTTTAATAATTAATTTTTTAAAAGATTCAATGTCGACAAGATTCGTATTCGCTGTCAAGTTCACAATAAACATATTACCGTCGGTACGCCCTGCCGCCGCAATAAAATCATTGCTCGCTAATACACGCGCTACATCTGCCGGCGTGATCCCAAAGCCAGCCAATTTCACGGGATCCAACCACACACGCAATGCAAACGTCCAACCTCCTAAAATTTCTGCAAGCTGCACCCCATCCACTGCTTGCAATTGCGGTTGCACAACACGAATCAAATAATCGGTAATATCATTGGCTGATAAAACATCGCTATAAAAACCAATGTACATAGAATCAATGGTTTCACCTGTCGCCACAGTAATCACAGGCAACTGCGATTCTTTAGGCAATTGATTTAAAACCGCATTCACCTTGGTATTAATATCTGAGACAGCTGTTTCTGCATCATAGTTCAAACGTAAATTCGCTTGAATGGAACTCGAACCTTGCGTACTACTTGAAGTCAAATAATCAATTCCTTCGGCTTGTGCGATGGAATTTTCTAAAGGTGTCGTGATAAACGCCGCTATGGTTGCAGGATCAGCGCCCGTGTAGGTCGTTGCGACCGTCACCACAGCACTTTCTGTTGAAGGATATTGTTCTATAGGCAGCATGCCGATAGAACGTAAGCCTAATACAAAAATCAATAAGCTCACAACCGTGGCCAACACCGGTCTTTCAATAAAAATATCCGTAAACCGCATACCTTCCTCTGCTATTTATCCACAAATGACGTATTTGCCGCATCGCCAGGTATAACACTATTGTTGATGACGACCCATGTCCCATTTTTCAATTTAACCTGACCACTGGTCACCACCTCATCGCCTTCTTTGATTCCCCCCAACACCACCACTTGATCACCCCGTGTCTCACCTGTTTTCACAAAATGTTGTTCTACAATATACACAGGTACAGTGCCTTTTTTATTTTTCAATTTATATTTTTTATTTTTCCCCGGTGGCGTTTTAACAAGATACACAATGTTACCGTAGGGATTAAATGTCACCGCGGTTTGTGGCAAAGTGAGATAGCGCTTGGGCGTGCCTGTATCGACTTTCAAATCAACAAACATCCCGGGTGTCAATTCATCATTTAAATTTTCAAATGTGGCTTCCACTTCCACATTACGCGAGTTCACTTGAACAGCAGGATTCACCGTTGTAATTTTTCCTGTAAACATATTGTTGGGAAAAGCATCTGTTTTTAAAGTCACAAGCTGCCCTACTTTCACTTCACTTAATAATTGCTGCGGTAAATAAAAATCAGCATAGATCGGATTTAACGTTTGGAGTGTGGTGACGACGTCACCTGGATTGATGTACTGCCCTGGATTAACTTGGCAAATCCCCAAACGTCCTGTGAAGGGTGCACGAACAGATTTTTTCAAAACAACTGCAGCTTGTTGATCCACTTGCGCTTGAGCACTTTGCCAATCTGCATCATTCCTATCGAGCGTTTCTTTGCTTATTGCTTTCACGCCATATTGTGCTTTATTGCGCTCATACGTCACTTTTGCAATCCATGCATTGGCTTCTAACGCATGTAACTGTGCAACTTCAGGATCCGCATTCAACTGCACTAACAAATCCCCCTCTTTAACATCACTGCCTGGCACAAAATGAAGTGAGCGGATCATACCTGCCAACTCACAAGTGACATTCACCCCCACCACTGCACGCAAACTTCCTACCGCTGTCACTTCAGGTTGCCACTCTTGATACCCTACTGTAGTGGCAGATACCGTCACGATGGGATTACCGTGTAAACTCATCACGATTTTCCCCACCACCATCATCACAAGTTTATAAAAAAAGATTGAACCAAATAAAATTCCCATACTTAACAACATAATTCTCATTGGTTTACTTAATTCAAGTTTTCCGTTCATTTTTTTATTTCTCCAGAACATTTATTAATTCTCTCTCCTGCTTTCTCCTTCCACCAACCTCCCCCCAAAGAAACAAATAAAGCGACCGTATCATTATAACGTGCAGCCTGTGCACGAATACGTAAAATTTTTGTTTGTAAATATTGTGCTTTTGCACTTAACACATTTAAATAACTCACCCCCCCCAATTTCAATTGTTCTTCATTCATCACAAATGTTCCTCTTGATGCATTTTCTTGGGCAACAAGCGCATGAAAAGCTTTTGCATCCATTTCAATAGCACGCAAACTGTCTGCCACGTTTTTAAAAGCTTGCAACACAGTTTGTTCATACTGCCCTTCTGCTGCAACAAAAGCAGCGATTGCTGCTTGACGCTGTGCTTCAAGAGAGCCTGCATTGAAAATTGATTGTGTGATTTGCCCCATGTAATTCCATGCAATATTATGATAAGAAAATAAATTTGAAGTAGAGTTATTCGTCCAACCATACTCTCCTGTAATTGCAAATTGAGGAAATTTATTCGCTGTGGCCACACCCACTTCTGCAGACGCTTGATGTAATAACGCCTCTGACGCACTGACATCGGGTCGCTGACGCACTAACAATGACGGTAAGCTCACAGGCAATTTTTGAGGTAAGGTTAATTGATCCAAATTGATGTCTGACACATAATTTTCAGAAGGATAATGACCGAGTAACACCGCCAAGGCATGTTGCAATTGCAATAAAGTTAATTCCAACGGCGGCAAGGTAGCTTGGTCCTGCGCCAATTGTTTTTCTTGCGTTAAAATTTCAGCCCCTGAAATTCCGCCTAATTTAAATTGTTTCTTCATGATCCCTAGCGTTTCTTCTTCTACACGCACAAGCTCTTTTGTCACTGCGACTTGATCTTTATAAGATGCGACACTCACCGCTGTTGTCACGATATTCCCTGCTAACGTCAAATAGGCAGCAGCCAATTGAAAACGTTGATAATCTACTTGAGCTCGATACGTTTCAATTAAACGACGATTACCCCCAAACACATCCAATGTATAAGAAACATTTACGCCTGCATTATAAAGATTGAAGTCAGAAGACAAACCGGGCAAACCAATCGATGAACCCGCATACTGTTGCCTCGCACCATTCAACACACCTGACAAATTAGGCCAAAGCAAAGCACCCACTTGTGCACGCAAAGTTTCTTCCGCTTGATGCAGGGTGGCTTTTGCAGAAGCCAATGTAGGGCTATTTGAAAACCCTGTCTGTATCATTTTATCGATTGCACAAGAATGAAAGAGCATCCACCAATCTTCAGAAACAGGCTGCCCCAACACAAAATCTTGCGCCTCACCAGCAGAATTTTTATAAGGTGTTGCAATCGTTTTTTTAACAGGCGAAGTCCCCGTATAAGTCTTTACAGGGGGCGAGGCAGGCAATTTAAAATCTGGACCTACTTTACAACTTGTTAATCCGATCAAAAAGATCAAAAAAACAAATTGAAAAAAGGAAAAGGTGGGGCACATTTTTTCGACGATCCTTGTTGATCTTTAAAATGAGCAACCTATGATGATACAAACACTTAGCCCACAGTGGCTAGTATCGAAAGAAAAATTTATTGTAATAGGACTTACGCAAAACAAATATTTTTGCATGACAAGC
The DNA here is from genome assembly GCA_001801745.1 of Gammaproteobacteria bacterium RIFCSPLOWO2_02_FULL_38_11. GTDB lineage: Bacteria > Pseudomonadota > Gammaproteobacteria > HIGHO2-12-38-15 > HIGHO2-12-38-15 > HIGHO2-12-38-15. The sequence continues at coordinate 25,883 of MGYM01000028.1, read as the reverse complement.
AAAAAAGCGACGTTTTGCTTAAGCTCTATGTAATTTGCTTATTGATGTACCACTTGTTTCAATGGCTTCATATCCCAAAGCCTCTCTAGGCTATAGAATTCTCGCGCTTTGGGTAACATGATGTGCACGACCACATCCACTAAGTCCACCAAGATCCACTCCCCTTGCGCCTCTCCTTCCATGCCAAACACAAAAACACCCGCCTCTTTTGCTTTTAAGACCACATATTCTGCCAAAGATTGCACATGGCGTGTGGACGTCCCACTGCAAAGGATCATCGCATCGGTCACCGATGTCAGTTCTTTCACGTCCAACACTAAAATTTCTTTTGCTTTCAGATCTTCTAACACACTCACAACCCACGCTTGTGCTTGACTGGATGTCATCATAGGCTTTCACTCTCCTCATATAAGTGATGATCATAAATATATTGCAACACTGCATCGGGTAATAAAAATTTAGGATTTTTATGACTTGCTATTTGTTTTCGAATATCACTTGAAGCAATAGACAAAGCAGAGGATGAAAATAAAAATATTTTTCCTGACTTAGATTGTGTAAGCGCATCAGCTTTTGTTACCTGACGCACTTTAAGTTGTTTTTTTAAATTCATTGTTTCATGAAAAGGGTAATGAGGGCGCGACACAACAATTAAATGTGCCAAATCAAAAATAGATTCCCAGGCATACCATTGTTCAATCATGCTCACCGCATCACTTCCCAAAATAAGACATAAAGCATTATTTGGAAATTCTTTTTGTAGCGAGCAAAGTGTTTCGACCATATAAGACGGTGTATTACGTTGTATTTCCCTCTCATCAATTTCAAAACAAGTCATCGCATCGATGGCTATTTTCAACATTGCCAAACGATGCTTTACTGGCGCAGGCGGATAGGACTTTAACACTTGTTGTTGACAAGGAATGAATTTGATTTGTGGAATATTTAAAGTTTGAGAAATTTCAAGCGCTATCCGAAGATGTCCATAATGGACCGGATCAAAACTACCCCCTAAAATACCAAGCGGTGTTAAATGGGCTGTAATAATAATTCCTCCATCGTCTTTAACGCAAAGTACACACTCTGCATACGGATAGCATCACGGTCACCTTCAAAATTACAGGCTTCTGATTTCAGCGCGCCAGACACACTTAACCAAGCAAACCACACTAAACCCACAGGTTTTTGCATGCTTGCACCGCCCGGCCCTGCAATACCGGTAATAGCAATACTGTACTGTGCCTGACTTTTCACAAGCGCACCTTTTACCATTGCCTCAACGGTTTTCTGGCTCACTGTGCCATAACTTGATAAAATGCTTGCTGGTACATTTAATAGATTTTGTTTTGACATTTCACTATAAACGACGAAGCCACAGTCATACCATGCGGAACAACCTGCAATATCAGTGATTGCTTTTGCTAGCAATCCACCCGTACAGGATTCAGCGGTAACTAATTTTAAGTGACGACGAAGGAGAAGCTGACCTACAGCAGAGGAAAGGCGGGAAAGTTCTAACAAATCTATCAACGTAGCAACACCTCACAATGAATAAAAAACCTTTAAATTCACTATAGCATATTTTCAAAAAAGGAAAACACATGTCCACACGCACTTTACCTCTAACCGACTCTCTTTATGCCTATTTACTCCAATATTCTCTACGAGAACCCCCTTTATTTAAAGAACTCCGGGAAGAAACAGCAAAACTCCCCTCCTCAGCCTGTCAAATCTCTCCAGAGCAAGGGCAATTTATGGGATTGCTGATAAAACTTTTAAACGCCAAAAAAGCAATAGAGATAGGGGTATACACAGGCTACAGCAGCTTGTGTGTCGCACAAGCTCTACCCAGCACAGGGAAACTCATTGCCTGCGACATCAGTGAAGACTGGACTCAACTCGCAAAACATTATTGGAAATTAGCGCAGCTTGAAAATAAAATTGATTTTCGACTTGCACCCGCAGCCGATACTTTAGAAAAATTATTAGAAAACAACGAACAAGATAGCTTCGATTTTATTTTTATCGATGCAGATAAAGAAAATTATTCTCTTTATTATGAAAAATCACTCAAGCTATTACGCAAAGGAGGGATTATCGCAATCGACAATGTGCTATGGGATGGCGCCGTGGCAGATCATAGCAAACAAGACAGCTCCACTTGCGCCATACGCGCCTTAAATGAAAAAGTGCTTCACGATGACCGTGTTGATATAAGCCTGGTGCCCATTGCCGATGGCTTGACGCTGGCATTAAAAAAATAGTTTATTCAGACGCGCGACTATTTAAAAAAAGAAATAAAACAAAAAGGACGTTTTTCACGGACAATTATGTGTGACGCTCTGAGATCGTCAGTCGATCATCATCGAGTTTTTTCTTATATTTCTTAAGACCCTCTATCGAACTTAAAACCATCGTTTCAAGATCCTTTAAAGGCAAGCCTTGAATGCTCATTGAAGAGTGAAGCAAACTTGTATCTAATAAATATTTTTTTAAATCTTTCGAACTCTCTTGCATTGCCTCTAACACTTTTTCCACAAACCAAAGTCTTTGATCTACTTCCAATTGAACAGGCAAGCTCTGCATAAAACGGACAACAACACTCTCAACACTGCGAACCGAATTCATTCTTTGCACCCATTCTAATAATGTCCAAGCACAAATTTGTATATATTTATTAAAAACATGTGCTTCAGGAAATTGATTGCCACCCTTTAATAAGGCATCGCTTATTTTATCTCTTTCTATCAAAGACAAGGAATTAAAATATCTGAGATATTCTAAAAAATTTATTTTAGACAGTGTTGAAATTTCCACATAATATTTAATATTAACCAACTGTGGGTCATCTCTTTTAAACTCGTTTCCATCCGTGCTGCTGGGTGAAGGCATGGAAGAAAAACCAGAGGAAGCTGAAGCACTTCGACTCACAATCGAAGCTGTTCTATTTAAATCAATACTCATATCTGAAGAGGATGATAAAGCAGATGAAGAGGGAGTTTGCATTAAAGTAACCGTTAAAAAATCTGGTTTTTCTCCCACTTCAGACACTTCCTTGTAGGGTTTTTTAGGTTCAAATTTTTCAGGATGCGCACAGATTTCTTTATTACGTTTATATAACTCTTCTTTCAACGTATTAATTAAGTCTTTTAATAAGGGCCTCTCATCCCTTAATGCGTTATAAGAATTGTGAATAATATCATGAATTATGTTTTCTTTATTTTTATTACTTCCCAAATTTTCCTCTTTTCCTATTTTGTCAATAAACTTTATCAGGAGATAAAATTTAGAATAATTTTCTTCAGGAAATTGTGGTTTAACCACCCTCATTACACTTGCGTAAGATAAATTATTTCCTAAGGTTTTTTCGAGCAATTTCGTAAACTTCCTATGTTTAGCTACTTCTGTCTTATCGTAAAACCCCATCCCATCAAAATCTCGCTTATCACTACCGCCATAGCGAATATGCGCCCTGAGAAATGCCAAGATCACCAATTTCAAGAAAGTGTGTTGTACTGCCTCTGTGAATATATCCATATATGGTCTCAATAGTCCTTATCTAAACAATAGTAAAAAATACCAAAAAAGTTTTAATACTCTCTTAATTTTTTAAAAAACAAGCCAACACGAAAAATAATAAAATTTATTTTTCTACTATCCTTGAAGATAGTATTTAATTAACCTAAGGAGGATTCATGAAAAGCAGACCCGTATTAATTGCTTTACTCTTTTGTTTTGCCTTGACTGCCTGTCAAACATTGAAAGAACACAAACAAACAACAGGCGCCGTCACGGGGGCCGTGGCTGGTGGTATTATCGGCGATGCCATTGGAGGTAATGCGGTAGGTACCATCATCGGCGCAGGCGCAGGCGCACTGGCTGGAAGCGAAATCGGAAAAAATTTAGATTAATGTTTTATTGAAAAAAAACCCCCGAACGTAAATTTATCGGGGGTTTTGTTACTTCCTTTCCTACAAAAAATACATCGCTTTATTTCTTGGGCATATCTCGCTTCACTTGAACAACAAGCTCGTAAGCTTTAAGCGCTTTTAATAATACCTCAAACATTTGTTTTACTTTTTGTTCCCGTGAGTCACTCAGCTCTCTTTTGATCTCATCCGATAGATTAGTGACAAGTTTAAATTTTTTATCCCACTCCCATCGACTCGTACTCTCCATGAATTCCTCAATAACTACAGTTGAGCCACCCACACCTTGCCTCTTAGTGGATAAATCCAACATCAAATACATGAGAGTTTTTATACACAAACCACCATCATCCGATTCTTCCTTTTTATGGAATTGTTCATGCCTATTCAACAACAACTGTCTAATGATTTCTTTATTATGCTGTCTGTCCAAAGAAGCAAGATAGAGAGGTATTTCTTGAGATTTATTTCGTAAGATAAAACCACCCACCTTTTGAAGCACCTCCCCCGCCGACGCCTCTTCTTTTCTCCCTCCTGCAGCTACACCCACTGTAAGTCGCTCATCCTTATCGAATTGCAGAAGATCAGCAGAAATCTTTTTTGGGGCAGCAGCAACACTTTTTAGCGGAATAGCAGAAAGACTTCCTTGTGGAGCGGCAGCAACCTCGGTTTTTTTATGCCTACCTGCTGCTAGCTGAGAAAATGGATCATCCCAATCTTCAGAAGAACTTGCCGCTTGCTTCCCAATTTTAACTTTAAGTTTTTCAACAAGACTTTCTTCTTGAGAATATTTCTCAGGATGCTTGACAGCATCTTCACAAGTTTTTCTAAGATCGCCATATAAGTTCTTTTTTAAATCTCCGACTAAAGACTCCAAGCCGGGATAGACGCCTCGCACTAAATTAAACCTGGCACTCAGCAATTCATGAACTGCCTCCCACCTATCTTTTTTCTCATGTAGGTTCAGCATCGCGAAAGAACCTAACAAGGAAAATACCACGGGAATCCACGGAACTGTTTCTGCACTATACACAGTTTCATTATTATAACTTTCTGTTAATTTTATTATCTCAGAATAAGGCTCTGCATGGTCTATCATTATCGAAAGCTTACCTATAAATTCTCTATAATTTTTTAGCGCTTGATCATGGGCTTCCTGATCTGGTTTTGTTTCTGAAACTGCTGTCATCATTGCATCTAATTCATTTCTCTTTTTTAAACTTTCCCGCAATCTATCATATACAGCTTTCACCAATTTTGTTTCTAATTCTTCTCTCAATGTCTTCATAAAACCCTCGCTTGTAAATAATTAACTACCCTTTATAAACCATAGTAGAAAATAAAGCTTTTTTCAAATTTTAAACCTATTAATCATATCTTAATGTTGGATCATAATTCTAATTTTTTCATAAAAATAAATAATGAAAAATCAGGACTTACAAAAAAATTTTTTATAAAAAACTATGCTCATTAATTCATTTTTATTAGAAAACGCAGCTATCAATCGCCCCTCCCTCACAAACAAAAAATCCAATGACCTTCACAATTTTTCACAGCATTATCTTCAATCACTGCCAATACTAAATAACGGCCTTCTTTAATCTGATAATGATCGGCAATCACACCCACAACTCGCTTATCGGAAGTTTGTTTCAACTCCTCCCCTCTTTTAACACATTCCTGTGTTTCAATTTCAGAAAAATACAAATGTTTTTTAAGTTTGCCCAAATATTCCATTCGCGCAATTACTTCTTGTCCGGTGTAACACCCTTTTTTAAAACTTATCAATCCCCATCTCGGATAATTTAATTCATGCGGCGTAAACAAACCTGAAGTTTCTGGAAAAATAGTTACAAAACCCTGTCGAATATCTTCCTGCCGACAAGCCACCATCTTTTCTTTTTCATTTTTCTCTAAAATAATTTCAAGATCCACTTTTGAAAAAATGGAAAATTTTTCTAATCGTTTTTTTGCAATTTCTTCCATCGAAGAAGGTAATTTTAAAAAATAACTCCCGTCCTCAAAAAAAATTAAATAATTAAATAACACACGTCCTTTCTGATTACAATGCGCGCCCATGCACGATTGCCCTTCCGATAGCATCTTAACATCGCAAGTTAATTGCCCTTGCAAAAAAGACTGCGCATGCTCACCACTGATTTTTATCATAAAATTCAAATAAATCGTGATATCAAGGTTTTCAAAACAAACATTCCATTTTTTAGATCTACAGGGAATACGATCGGCAATCCGTATCCTTTTCTCCAAAGGGGATTATGGTCAAAAAAATATTTTGCACGCAAATTATTTTTATTAAAACTCAAGTTCGCTTTTCTTGGAATCCATGTGGAAAAATAAATTGACTTACCGTATCCCGGGTATTTCAAATTAAATTCACGGCAATGATCTCGAACGATTTTTTCATAAATCAATTTTTCTGAAAGCGTCACCTTACCTTCATGAGGTAACATATTTGGAAAATCTAACATAACAAAAGAATCAGGAACCATACAAAACGCCGCGGCATACAAGGGTTTTGAAAAATTTTTGTAATTCAAAAATCGCTCAAACAATAAAATCTTCATTGTTAACTTAGAAATAATACCTTTTCGTTGGTAATCTGATTTAAGGCAAGCAACATCCAGTGCAAAATAAAAAATTTTTTTATTTTTAATGATCACCGAACGTATTAAAATACCCGCAAAACCGATCACTTTATTGTTATTGTAAATCAGAAAAACAATCGCTTCCCCTTTTTTTACATATTTTAAAAGTTCCAAAATTGAACTTTTTGGCACATGTTTAAATTGCCCGATAGCAAGTTTATAAAGAATTCCTCCCAAAAATAAAAAATCTTTTTTTAAGAGAAGCTGTCTTTTTGAAAGACGTTTGATGAACATCAACCCTTTATTCCTCGAAAATGCAAAAACGCGTTGATATCCGGTTCTCGGCCTCTAAACTGAATGAAGGCTTGCATAAAATCACAAGCACTGGCGCACGACAAAATCAAATCCAAGTAACGCTTGGCCACCACTTTATTAAAAATACCTTCTTCTTTGAATTTCAAAAAAATATCCGACGATAAAACCTCTGCCCATAAATAACCATAATATCCAGCCGCATATCCCCCTGAAAAAATATGGGAAAAACTTAGAGGGAAACGATTATAGTCAGGAATCGAAATATCCGCACAGCGTTCTCTTCTTTCTTTATAAAAATCATTTATGTTTATTTTCTTATTTGATTCATCATTACAATGTAATTCAAAATCAAATAAGGAAAATTCTAATTGTCTTACTAAATCCATTCCAGAACAAAAATAACGACAAGCCAACATACGCGTGTATAAATCGGAAGGTAAGGAATCTGAAATAAAATCCAAGGCTTCTTTTTCCCAACACCAGTTTTCAAATAATTGGCTGGCTACCTCCACCACATCCCATGGCATGCCATCACTGCCCGAAAGACTGGGATAATCTGCGCGCGTGAGCAAATGCTCAAGACCATGTCCAAATTCATGAAATAAAGTTAATACTTCTTCATGCGTCAAAAACGTATCTTTTGAAGGAAGCGGCGGATCAAAATTACAATTAAGATAAGCCATCGGAATTTGTTTTTGCTTCGGCGTTCCTATGTTCATCCGAGAACGCCCTGCTGCCAACCAAGCTCCTTCTCGCTTTTCTACTCGCGTGAATAAATCAAAATAAACATACCCCAACACCTCATTGTGATTATTCTTTAAAACATAACACTTCACCAAAGGGTGCCAAACAGAAGTAGGTTCTTCATCAATACGAACATCATAAAGTCGATAGACAATCTGGAACAATCCTGCGATCACTTTTTTCAAAGGAAAATAAGGGCGCAAGGCTTCATCGGTAATATGATATTTTTCAGATTTTAGTTTTTCACGATAATAAGCAACATCCCATGCCTGCAATTCAATACCATCTTTCTTTCTTGAAAAGTCTTTTAAAATTTCTATTTCTTTTTTTGAAACGGCTTTAACATCCAGCAACACACTATTTAAAAAATCTAAAACCTTTTTTGGTTCTTTTAACATTTTTGTTTGAAGTGACATTTGTGCATAATTCTCGAAATTTAAAATTTTTGCCATACGATAACGTTTTGAAAGTATTTCTTTAATCAAGCCTGTATTATCCCAACGTTCTGCAAAAGGGCCTTTTTCTGAAGCACGTGTCACATAGGCTTCATAAAATTTTTCTCTTAAGTCACGACGTTCAGAACAAGAGAGAATGGAAAAGTAGATAGGGAAATCCAAAGTAAACAACCACCCTGATTGATTTTTTGTTTTTGCATTCTCTCTGGCAAGAGAAACTGTATGCACAGGCAATCCAGCCAAATCAGCTTCGCTTTCTGTATAATAAACCCAAGCATGAGTTGCTTCTGCCACGTTTTCTTCAAAGTGATGACTCAATAAACCTATGTTTTTTTGAAGCTCAGCATATTCTTTTTTTTCTTCTTCTGGTAAGTGTACGCCTGTTAATTCAAAATCTCTCAAAGCATCTTCAATTATTTTTTTTCTTTCACATGAAAAATTTTCAAATTCTTTTGATACGGAAATTTTTTTGTAAGCTTCATATAAATTTCTATTTTGAAAAAAACGAGTTTCATGCTCTATAAGTTTAGGTAAATTATCTTGATACACATCCCGCCAAACTTCCATGTCTACAGCGTGCAAATGGGATACCGTATTCCACACCAAAGATAATTCATTTTCTAAAATTTCAAGTGGCTCAATTAAATTGTCCCAAGTAAACGTCGCTTGCTTTAATAAATTCTCTAATTGCTTCGTGTTTTCTTGAATAAGTTGATTCAATAAAAGCGTAACATCTTCTGGTTTAATTTTATCAAACAAAGGCAGGGACATTTTTAAATATGATAATGGATTCATATGATCTATTTAAGACGTCCTTATGATCTCATTGGAAACTGCATCACGAATTTCAGTTGGATTGGACAAACCACCCAGCGGACCTTCAATCAAATAGTCAATGGATTGATTGAAATAATGCTTCACTTCTTCAACTGTTTTTGCAGGCGGTTTATCCTGCGGATTGGCGCTCGTTGAAATTAAAGCATGTTGATAAAGCGCGCTTAATTGCATAACAACAGGGTGTGCACTCACACGAAGGGCAATGCTGCCACGCCCTCCATGCACCCAGGCGGGAACCCAGTCTGCAACAGGAAATACCCACGTAATGGGCCCTGGCCACGTCGAAACAATAAGGTCCATACGACTACGCGACAAAGGTTGGATCCAGGAACGTAAGATGTCAAAAGAATGTGAAATTAAGATAAATCCTTTATGCGTATCTCGACCTTTTATTTCTAAAATTTTTTTAACCGCATTTTTCGACAAAGGATCACAACCTAAACCATAAACCGCTTCCGTTGGATAAGCGATGACACCGCCTCGCCTGATTATTTCCACCGCCGCTTCAATTTGAAAATAATCACATATCCTCTGCATAACCACACTCTTTTTGAGGACATACTTTTTGCGTGCCTTTACGCTTCGTCACCTTGACTGTCAAAATCGGCCACTGACACTTAGGACAACTTTCAGCAAGCGGTTCATTCCAAATGGCATAACGACAGGTGGGATATTTAGAACAAGAATAAAAGATTTTTCCGTAACGTGATTTACGTTTTAATAAACTCCCCTCATGACAGGTCGGACAAGGCACTTGTGTATCATGGGGTTTTTCTAAAGGCTCGATATATTTGCAGGCAGGGTATCCTGTGCATCCAATGAATTTCCCATAACGTCCCATGCGCACTTGCAAAGGTGATTTACATTCAGGACAAGCACGATCTAAAACTTGAGTTTGCTGGGTTTGCTGGGCTTGCTCTGCTGTTTCATCTAAATTACGCGTGTAATCACACTCAGGAAATGCAGTACAACCAATAAAACGTCCACGTTTTCCCAATCGGATCGCTAAAGGTTTTTGACATTTCGGGCATGCTTCATTAATTTCTTCTTGCGTCACTTCTTTCCGGCTAATATTCGCCTCCACATCTTTTACTAAAATATCAAAAGGCTGCCAAAATTCTTCAAGCACCGGCACCCACTGTTTTTCCCCTCGGGCTATTGCATCCAGCTCATCTTCTAAATTCGCAGTAAAATCATAATCAACATATTTTGTAAAATAGAGCGTTAAAAATTTACTGACAACACGGCCAACGTCTGTTGGGTGAAAGCGTTTCTGTAATAACTGAACATAATCACGATTCTGTAAAGTTGAGATAATCGAAGCATACGTCGAAGGCCGACCGATGCCCCGCTCTTCCAGCGCTTTGACAAGACTGGCTTCACTGTAACGTGGCGGAGGTTCTGTAAAATGCTGGTGACCCTCAATATTTAATAGTTTTACTTTTTCCCCTTCTTTTAAAGGCGGTAAGATTTCTTCTTTTTCTTCATCCGGTTTCCCGTCATCTCTGTCTTCAAGATACACTAACATAAAACCAGGGTTAGTGATCACTGAACCATTAGCACGAAACCGATTACCTTGCCCACAAGATAAATCCACCGCAACCGTATCTAAGGTGGCATGAATCATTTGACACGCCAAAGTACGCTTCCAAATGAGATCATATAATTTATATTGTTCTGTCGTTAACTTCTCTTTAATCTGATCCGGTATGAAGTCAGGATGGGTAGGACGAATCGCTTCATGTGCTTCTTGAGCATTCTTAGATTTTGTTTTAAATTCTCGCGGTGCTTCAGGCAAGAATTCTTCACCATAACGTTTTGCAATCACAGCACGAATTTCTGCTAAAGCTTCTTGTGCTAAATTCACAGAATCGGTACGCATATAGGTAATCAAACCTACACTGCCTTCACCCACGTCAATGCCTTCATATAATTGTTGCGCAATACGCATGGTTCTCTGTGTCGTAAAACCCAGTTTTCTTGCCGCTTCTTGTTGCAAGGTAGAGGTCGTGAAAGGGGCGGAAGGTTGACGTTTCCTTTGTTTTTTTTCTACTTTTACGACATAAAGAAAACCCTGGGCTGCCTCCTGCAAGGTTTCTTTAATCTCTTTAGCTTGCGTTTCGTTGGTAACACTAAATTGTGTTAACTTTTTATTTTTATATTCAATGAGTTTAGAAGGAAACGTTATCGCATCTTCAGATGATTGGGCAGCCGCTATGATCGTCCAATATTCTTGAGAAATAAACTTTTCAATTTCCTCTTCACGTTCCACAATCAAACGTAGCGCAGGACTTTGCACACGACCTGCCGACAAACCTCGCCGAATTTTCTTCCACAACAATGGCGAAAGATTGAAACCCACTAAGTAATCTAAAGCACGGCGGGCTTGCTGTGCATTCACTAAATCCATAGAAACATCACGCGGATGCGCAACCGCATGCAAAACTGCTGTACGCGTAATTTCATAAAATACAACACGATGCACTTTTTTATCTTTTAAGATTTTTTTCTGTTTTAATATTTCTTGTAAATGCCATGAAATCGCTTCGCCCTCACGATCCGGATCTGTTGCAAGATATAAATTTTCAGCTTGCTTCATTGCTTTGGCAATGGCGTCTAAGTGTTTTTCATTTTTTTCAATGAGGGCATATTTCATTTTGAAATGATGCTCAGGATCCACCGCGCCTGTTTTGGGAATTAAATCACGCACGTGACCATAGGAGGCAAGAATTTCAAAATCCTTACCTAAATATTTTTTTAGTGTTTTTGCTTTTGCAGGTGACTCAACAATGAGTATATTTTTAGCCATAACACTTTACTGTCCTTAAATAACCGCCGGCTTCCTTCCTAACTAACCCTTGTAATTCCAATTGTAGAAGAATTCCTGCAACACGTTCTGCAGAAAATCCACTCCTTGACTTTATTTTGTCAAAAGACAGGGGCGAAAAATCCAGGCATTCTAAGAGGCTTTGCTGGGCCTCGTCCAGTATTTCTTTTGGAAACCCAGGAGATTCTTCTGGATAAACCTTTGATTTATCGCCTAATTCTTCTAGTAAATCCGACAAGGTTTCAACAAGTTTAGCGCCTTGTCGCAACAAATGATGACAGCCTTTCACCATAGGATTATGAACCGAGCCTGGCATAGCATAAACATCTCTTCCCTGCTCCAGGGCAAAGCGCGCGGTAATTAAAGAACCACTTTTCAAGGCTGCTTCAACCACAAAAACACCCCGACTTAAACCACTGATGATACGATTTCGACGAGGAAAATTTTCTGGTAATACAGGGGTTCCTAAAGGAAATTCCGATACCCACACCCCTTTCTTTAAAATTTTTTGCGCCAAGCTTTGATGACTTGCAGGATATACTTTATCTAAACCCGTCCCCATCACGGCTACACTGAGACCATCAACACTCAAAGCCCCTTCATGACTCGCACCATCAATCCCCAGCGCCAAACCACTATTAATCGCAATACCTTGCTTTGCAAGTTCTCTTGCAAAATAAAACGCTTGCTCTTTACCTGTGCCTGTCGGATTTCGACTCCCTACCATGGCAAGCTGCACTTGATTTAAAACGTCGACATAACCTTTCACAAATAATACAGGCGGCGGCGCATAAATTTGTTTTAATAAAAAAGGATAGTTGGGATCATCTAAAGTAAGAATGTAGTTTTGCGCATCATCCGCCCAAACCAAATGCCTCTCTACCCGCCACTCAGGTGGATCCAGCAAAAAAGAAATGGCAGACACAGGCACACCCAATTCTAAAAATTGTTTTTCATTCAAAGAAAACAGGCTTTTAAGTGAAGGGACGCGCGAGCGAAGACGTTCAAATAAGACAGGCCCCAGACCTGGCGTAAATAATAAATGTAACGAATAAATAAGATTTTCAGAACAAGCAGGAAGAGGCATATTTTTATTATTTTATAAAACATTAAGCTTATGAATCACGATCCCGAAAGATAATGCGTCCTTTGGTTAAATCATAAGGCGTCATTTCCACTTTGACACGATCACCCGTCAAAATACGAATATAGTTCTTTCGCATTTTCCCTGAGATATGAGCCAATACAATATGCCCATTCTCAAGTTTTACACGAAAAGTGGTATTCCTTAGGGTTTCTGTTACAACCCCGTCCATCTCAATGACATCTTCTTTAGACATATTTACCCTTTTTTAAAAAGGCGGATTATAAAATACAACAAGCCATTTTGAAAGTAAGATTTTTTTTAGTCTGCGCTGGCCTCTCATAATACTTAGGATCAAAAAAGCGAACGAAAACACCATGACGTCCTACACTGGTTTCAGGAAAAACACTGTCTTTGATAGAAACCAGCAATCTCACAAGTTGGCAAGGCACCTGCGGATCTAAACTCATTTGAAAAAAACCTTGCTCTGCAATTTGTGTTTGGGCTTCAGCAGATTCACGAATCAAGCAAAGTAGTAAACATATGGCTTCTTTAATGATGTCAAACTCTGATAACCATTTTTTTAAATCATGCGCCCGCTCTTCAGTGGGTTTATGCAACCAAAGATGATAGGAGGGTACCTCAAAAGCACAAACCCCTCCAGGATTTCTTGCATAATGCTGTACTGTTTCAAGCAATTGATTTTGACGCAATGCCTGCGCAATTCTGCCTTGTGTGTGATGCAAAGCATCATTAATCGACTCAAGTCGTTGTAAAAGATTTTTTAATTTTTCAGTATCCACATTTTCTTTTTGTTCTAATTTAGAGAAATTTGCAATAAATCGGCATAATTCTTTTGTTATTTTTGTTTTTAAGTCAGGACGATCCAACAAATAAAGAATCTCAAGCAAAACAGAAATCGTATTACGTGCGTCCCAAACTGTTTTTCCACGGCAAGCATGATCAGCTTGTTCAAACAAACGCTCTAAGCGTAAACACGCTCGAACATATTCGTTGATGGGTTGTTCGTAAATGATGAATTCTTCTGCCATACGGCTATTCCTTAAATAAATGAAGCTTCCCTGCGTGTGGAGTGTACCTTTTCATTTTTTCTATGTCATCTGCGGCGAGTATACGTTTGTGTAGTTTTTTGGCCTGCTTGGCAAGTTCAGAAAAAGAGGTGCTATCTTCATTTAAAATAATGTCCTGGGCCCCTAAAAGACGGGCGCGTCGAGAAAGTTGGTTTGCTAAAGCTGCCCTTGCCTCAGACACCGTCAACCCATCACGCGCGCGTAAACGCTTTATTTGTGTGGCAGGAGAAACATCTACCAATAAAACATGATCGATAAAAGGAAAAGGGCCCGTCTCTAAAAGCAAAGGGATCACGACGATCCCATACGATGATTTTATTTTCTTAATTTTTTTCTTTATTTTTTCTAAAATTATAGGATGCAATAATTTTTCTAACCAAATTTTTTTATTTTTATTTTCAAAAATAATTTTTCTTAATTTTTTTGTATCTAACTTTCCAGATGTTTTGCAAATTTCCTTACCAAATTTCTTTTTTATTTCTGAAGAAACGATTTTATTTTTTTCAAGAATTTCTCGCCCAACAAGATCAGCATCGATCACATCAACACCCCATTGACTAAATAGGTGCGCCACCGTCGTCTTTCCGCTGGCGATTCCTCCTGTCAAACCTACAATTACCATAAGTAACTCATGTGATAAAAATACAATGATTCTAATGGTTTATCATAAAACAACATAATAAAACCTGCCACAACAAGAAAAGAACCAAAGGGAATGGGCGTACGTAATTTCATTTTCTTTTGTAATAAGAAACCACCCGCAACCACCAGTGACGAAAAAGCAGAAATTAATAAAATCAAAGGCAAAGCTTGCCAACCCAGCCATGCACCCAAAGCCGCTGTTAATTTAAAATCACCCCGTCCTATTCCTTCATTTTTAGTAAAATAAAAATAAATTTTTGCAACACTCCATAATACGAGGTAACCCAACACTGCACCTATCACAGCATCAACAATCCCAGCAAAAAAAGAAAGACAATTTACCAATAATCCCAACCACAGTAATAAAAGCGTAAGACAATCGGGCAATAACAAAAAATCAAAATCAATAAACAAAAGTACAATCAAAATAAAACAGTAATTCATTGCCGCCAAGGCTTTAAAATCAAAACCAAATTGATACGCACATGAAAAAGCAGCAAGGCCTGCTATCAATTCCACCAAAGGATAACGCCAATGAATTTTCCCTCTACACGCGGAACACTTTCCTCCTAAAAATAAAAATCCTAAAAGAGGAATGTTGTAAAAGAAAGGAATGGCTTTCAAACACAAAGGACAATGTGAAGAAGGCCAGCAAAGATTAATTTTATTAACGCCAGTCTCATTAGCAAGTAGGGGAATATTTAAAAAATCAACACTCTCTGCTCGCCAAATTCGATTTAATATTTTTGGCAAACGATAAATGACAACATTTAAGAAACTACCGATGCATAAACCAAAAGTACCCGCGGCAAGCAAATAATAGCTTTTATAAACCTCAATAAACTCATCCATATGATTATTTCAATTTCGTCTTTCGCCAAAGCATCAAAGCATAAAATGGCAAACAAGACAAAAGTAAAAGCGTGCTATAAAACACAAGCTCGCATCCTGAGCCAATGATAATCCAATAAGAATACATCGCTGCTAAAACAGTAATGATACTCGATTTTAAAAAATGCGTTCCTTTAAAAGCGGCAGGTTCTTTAAAAAATAAAATTAATTGCGCGATACAAGTAAAAAAATAAGGAATCACATTTGCTAATGTGGCTAACAAAATAATATACGTAAATTGCGCCACTAAAGTTTGATGTAATGTCAAAAGTAATAATATTGTAATCAACGCAGAAGAAATCAATAAGGCACCCACCGGCACGCCTATTTTATTTTTCATCGCAAATATTTTTGGAAATAAACCATCTTCCGCTGCAGCTAAAGGTATTTGCGCCTGCATCAACACCCAACCATTCATGGTGCCAAAAGTAGAAATGATCGCCCCCAGTGCAATAATTTTTCCGCCCCAATCACCAAAAATGACACTTGCTGCGTCTGCAAAAGGCGCCGTGGAATGCAGTAATTTTTCATTCGGGATAATCAACATCACGGCCGTTGTCGATAAAATATAAACGATGGCCGTGATCACAACACCTAACATAGTTGCCCGAGGAATATTACGTTTAGGGTTTTCAACCGCCTCAGCAGGCACAGTCGCTGATTCCAAACCGATAAATGCCCAAAGGGTTAACGCTGCCGCCCCTGTTAATGCAGAAAGAGAAGATCCTTGCGTTGCGTTAAAAGGGTGAAGAAGACTGAGATCAGAATAAAAAAATCCGAAAATCCCAACCGCTATCAATGGTAATAATTTCAAAGCCGTTGTAACAAGCTGCACAAAACCCGCATACTTCACACCCAATAAATTAATGAATGTTAAAAGCCATAAAGTGGCGATTGCCATAAAGCAAGTAAAGATAGGATTCACAACAAGCACCGGGAAAAATACAGCAAGATAACCTACAAACGCCAAGGCAATCGCCGCATTACCCACCCACATTCCAATCCAATAACCATACGCAATTTGAAATCCGATGAAGTCTCCAAAAGCCGCTTCACAATAGGCATAGGGACCGCCCGTTTTGGGAAGACAACTTCCCAGCTTTGCCATGACCAAACCTAATAAAATGGCGCCTAGAGAAGTTAATACCCATGCCAGAATACTGATGCTACCGAATTTCGCCAGCGAAGAAGGCAATAGAAAAACACCCGAACCAATCATATTGCCGCAAACTAAAGACGTGAGAGACCAAAACCCCAAGCGCTCTCGTGGAGGAACGGCTGATGTCATGTGACGATAACCCTATAGGATAAACAAGGTAGGACTTATTCTTTCGGGCACCTCTAAAAATCGCCTTTTTGCGTTATAACTTTGTTGCGCTCATTTTTAAAATGCTC
>MGYM01000028.1:0-9049 GCA_001801745.1 Gammaproteobacteria bacterium RIFCSPLOWO2_02_FULL_38_11 | reverse complement strand
ATTTACTCGTTTGTAAACTACGCTTTTAAAAATGAGCGCGCCTCGTTTTAACGCAAAATTTCTAGTTTTTAGAGGTGCTCTTTCTTTGTCGCAAACGGCCATTCTACCTTATTTCGAATGAAGTACAATAAAAACAATCCAGGAAAACAAAGCAAAAATCCTATTAAAAAATAATTCATCCAGCCAAAATATTCGGCAATCAATCCCGCTAGCGGACCGATGTATACACGCCCTATGGTTGATAATGAGGTCAGTAACGCAAATTGCGTTGCTGTGTAACGATGATCGCAAAGATTCATTAAAAAAGATAAAAAGGCGATCGTACCTAAACCACTTGTTATATTTTCAAGTGCAATAGTTGTTATTAATAAAAAATAATTTTTTTCTACATATATCAATGCAATAAAAAACAAACCCGTCAATGCTTGCAGAAAACCAAAATATAAAAGCGCACGATAATAACCTAGGCGTTTTAGATAAAATCCACCTAAAAACACCCCTACTAAAGTAGAAATCAACCCCACCGTTTTATACATCACACCTAATTCTTGTAAAGTTAAATGTAATGTACGGATCAAAAAAGGCCCCAACAAACTCAATGAAAATGCATCGCTGAGTTTGTAAAAGAAAACAAATAAAACTAAAAACCATGCCATCGGTTTCTGAAAAAAAACACTGAAGGCATTAACCACTGCTTCACGCAATGAAACAGGCGTTCTTTTACAAATAGGCTCTTTCGCTAAAAGGGTTGCAACAACACCTATCAACATCAAGCCAGCCATCACACCATACATCACTTGAAATCCGCTTATACCTGCAAGAATCAAAACCACGCCACCTGAAACAAGCATCGCGATACGATAACCTGCAGTATAAAGCGCATTCCCTAATCCCACCTCTTCACTGGACAAACTATCTGTTCGATAGGCATCCACCGCAATATCTTGGCTTGCAGAAAAAAAAGCGGTCGCCAGCGCAACACACCCTAATAAGAGAGGATGGTGTTGAGGTTCCAACAAGGCCATCACGATTAATAAAAGAATGATCATCATTTGCGTGAAGAGCATCCAACCCCGTCTTCGCCCCCAAGCTAACCAGGCAAAACGATCCATCAACGGTGCCCACAGAAATTTAAAGGTATACGGTTGTCCAAGTAAACTCAGCAAACCTAAACTCACTAAAGAAAATCCTGCCGTCTGATACCAAAATTGTAAAGTAGAGCTGGTTAAGGCCAACGGTAAGCCTGAAGAAAACCCCAAGAAGAGAAATAATATAATTTGAAATGAATATCGACGAGGCATGGAGATATCGTTCCGTAGTTAAAAAAATTCGCTTCCTAGAAAGCACGTCTCGCGCTCTCAGCGCCATTGGTCTTGAGATTGAAAATTAAAATTTGATTTCATCATAAAATTGCGATTACAGTCATTGCGAGAAAAACACACCCCTTGTTTCAAAAAGAAGAGAGATCCTCCTTGTGTTTTTCGTGGCAATCCAGAACGGTGTTCTTATTTAGTAGCACACTAGATTGCTTCAAAAATACGTGAACCTTCTTGTTTTTTTTAAAATTACAGGACGCATTTTTTCGCAATGACAGTCCTCCAGGCCGAAAACCTGGCAACGAAGTATAGGTTATTGTATCGGAAAGGCTTAGTTTTCAGGCCGAAGGCCTGGCAACGAAGTTTAGCCCAGCCTAAAGGCGAGCTTGCTCGCCGAAAGGCTGGGTAATGATAAAAACAAATATTAGCGCTGTAAGCGCGAAACAACTCAGGTTACTTCCCCACTGATTTCAAATCAATTTTAAATATCAATGCTTGGTTAGGACCGATGGGACCCACACCACGCTCACCATAACCCATTTTGGAAGGCACATACACTTCCCAGACTGAACCCACAGGCATCATCTGCAATACCTCAACCCAAGCAGGAATTAAATCCTTCGAGAGTGTAAATACAGCGGGTTTCCCACGTTTATAAGAACTATCAAATTCTTTTCCATCTACAAATTTTCCAGCATAGTCAACGGTAATGCTCTCTCCTTCTTTGGGTTTTTGCCCTTTACCTTCAACCAGAATTTTGTATTGAACACCGTCCGACAAAACAATCACCCCCGGCTGTGACTTGTTTTTTAAAAGAAAGGCCTCGCCTTCTTTTTTGTTTTTATCACTCATCGCTGTAAACTCCGCTTGTTTTTTCGCAATTAATTGTTTACGAAAATTATTTAAGGTATCTTGAATTTGCTGCGTTGACATCTTAGAAGCCGCGCCAGAAGTACCCTCACTTAAACCTTGCGAAAACAACCCTGCATTAATCACAATACCCTGCTCTTTAAAGTCTTTTCCCATTTGCACGCCAAGCGCATAACTGACTTTATCTTGATCATTCTTAAAAGCAAGATTATCGGCTAAAGGCGTCGAAATACCCGCCGCCCAGGCATTTACAGCAAAAACACCAACCAACATCCACCTCAGCATCCTAAACTTCATGTTTTTCTCCTGAAAAAATTGTAATATATGGGTTTTGTATTTTGCACAATGTTACTTGGAAATGCTATATCTATCATTCAGCTGGAAGCATAATCTAGAAAAGACTAACAGGAAAGTAAAAATGAATTTAACAAGGATATCTTTCTTCATAATAATAAGTTTGTTTTTTTCATTCTCTGAAAAAACCTTCGCGGCAACCACTCCCGCCAGTATCCCCTCCTCTGCAGAGCCCGAACAAATACAACGCGCCGTGACACAAAACATAGAAAGTAAACAACAGCAACAAGTGCCAACAGGGTATCCCACACCCGAAGAAATACAGCCTTCTTCACAAGCACCCAGCACTGCAAAAAAAATTAAATTCAAACTTAAGAAAATTACCTTATCAGGCAACCACGTATACTCGACAAAAACGCTCGAGACTTTATATGAAAAGTACATCGAAAAAGAAATCACGGTTGCAGAGCTTTATGATATCGTACAAAGCATTACAAATTATTATCGCAATAACGCCTACATCCTTACCCGCGCCATACTTCCCCCACAAAAAGTAGAAAACGGCGTTGTTAAAATTGAAATTATTGAAGGCTATATTAACCAAGTAAACATACTAGGTGACGCGGCTGGCGCCAAAACGATGATGTTACGTTTTGGCAATGAAATCACTGCCTCTCGCCCAACAAATCTGAGTGTTTTAGGTCGCAATCTTTTACTTGAAAATGAAATTCCAGGCGTACACGCAAAAGCAGCATTAGAACCCGGCAAAACACCTGGCACATCTGAATTAAACTTAAAAACAGAATTCAAACAATTTAATGGATTTATATCTTATGACAATTACGGAACACGTTATGCTGGCCCGCAAGAAGTCACTGCAAATTTAGGTGTAAACTCTTACGTGGTTTCAGGCGATACTTTTCAGATTACCTATGCCAGCACACCCATACCCGAACAACTCACCTATTATGGTTTTTCTTATGATGCCCCGCTAGATAGCAAAGGAACCCGCGGTACTGTAGCCGCAAATTTTTCAAAAACCATTCCCGGTTTTACGCTGGCAAGTTTAGAGATCAATGGTTTTACTGAAACCTTGCTTGCACAAATCAAATATCCTTATTATCTTCGCTGCGGCGAGAGCCTCACGTTTTTAGGCGCATTTAATTATATCAACAGCAATACAACCTCTTTTAACGAACCTTTATATACTGATCACCTCCGCACACTCAGTGCCAGCGGCACTTACAACGTAGCCGATCATTGGTTTGGGGCTAATTTAATTGATCTGGGTATAACCCAAGGCATGCCCTGGATGAATGCCACGGGCGGAGCCAATGCGACCGATATCTCACGTACTGATGGAAAAGGGGTATTCACAAAAATAAATGTAGATGCAAGTCGCGTACAAAAGCTTCCTGACCATTTTTCTTTTTACATCACAGTGCAAGGACAATATGCCTTCAACTCTCTTCTGTCAGCAGAACAATTTTCTTTTGGTGGCCCCACATTAGGGCGGGGTTATGATCCTGCAGAAATCACAGGTGATCGCGGGATGGCAGAAAGCGCAGAATTACGCATCGATGTTGCTCCCAAAAAAAAATATTTTGAAAGCATGCAGCTTTATTTATTCTATGATGCAGGTCAAACATGGAATCTACTCAATCTCCCCGGACAATCTCAAAATCAAAGCGCAACCTCCACGGGTCTGGGTTCACGCTTTTCGTTTTCTTCTCATCTAAGCGGTAATTTGATGGTGGCCTGGCCTCTTACCAAACAAATCGCATCCGCAGAATTAATAGAACAAGGCTGGCAGCCACAAGCATTTTTTAGCCTAGTTGCCTTCTTGTAACTAACCCGAATTACCCGCCGAAGCATGTTCACCTGCCGTAAATAGTTACCTAAAATATTTTGATTTAATCTTTTCTTAATATAATATTAATTATTTTTTGATAAACTGTGTTTTTTATTTATTCCTAGAGACAAAAATGAAAGAAGATATCATTAATTCAATTATACGACGTCGAAATTTTTTCTGTACTCAAGTTTTAGATTATCTAAGAAAAATGTTTGAATCCCGCGAAGGAAGCTCACCTTCTTATAGCCTTACCAGACAATCACCTATTAAAAAATTTATTGAAAATCATCTAAACTTGGCCAGCAGCCTCTTCTTTCTGGATGCGCTAGAAGCCTTAGAAAAAGGCGACCCGACTTATTTGACTGTTTTTTTCGAAGAATTTCCAAGCACGCTAGACTCTATTTCAAAATATGATTTTTCGTACAGCGAAGATGAAAACCCGGAAAAAACAGATGTTCGATTTCAACAAAAATCTTCTCCTATGGAACAAAACACAATCTTCAGCGCCGCAGAAGAAAAAAATGATATTGCTCTAGAAATCATGAAAGATATTTTTCAAAGAACAAGACTGAGATTATCACAACAGCTAATAGCAACTCCCAATGAGTTCATATTACCCCCTGAAGCCGTGACCGCTGAAAACGACATCTTGCAAGAACTCTCCCGCTTAGCTCAAGCCCCTATCCCTGAAAATCTATCAAGAAGCAGTTCTTCATTATCAACAATCTTAAGAACCTTTAACGCAGAATCATCAGGGGAAGAAAACAGTTCCCCACGACGACGCTCTATAGATATATCTTCTCAACTTATCCAAAAACAGATTGAAAAACTTCTTGCAAGGTATTTTTCTAAAATTATTAATTTGATTAAAAACGAAGATGGCGACACGGCACTTCACTTGGCCGCAAAAACAAAAAATCTTGTTTTTTTCAAACATCTTCCATTACCCCTAAAAGAATTAGACACTACAAAAAATAACGCCGGACAAAGTTACGCTGATATTTTGATGGAGAATGGTTATTTTGAAGAAGCATTTAACGGTGTCAGCAACTTTGAAGAACTCCAAGCGCTCTATTTTCATATTCATCATCTGACAAACAAAGAAGAAAAACAAGAGGATTTCCTCAATCTTTACGCCTCCGCCCATTTAAGACTTTGTTATAAGCATTCATACGATCCACAAATTTTTCATAAATTTCCTGGCAATCATGACTATTTAGGCAATGCCGTTTCCATTCAAGATTGGCGACATCAATTTAACCAAACCACTTCACAAGAAACAAAAGAATTTTTCAAAAAAAGATGTGCTGATAGGTTCACAACACTCATCGAAGCAATAAGCTCTCACCCCATACAAGGAACAAAATTACTTAAAATACTTGAGAAACTTTCTGCTCGTTATTTTCCAGAAATAATGTCCATATCCACACTTCAAGGAAAAATCGACTCTTTTAAAAAAATCATCGAGATTTTGGAGAACAGTCCCCGCAGCGCTTTATCAACAACAAATTCTCCAAATCTATTCCGCCCCATCCCCAGCAGCTCATCTTTCCCTGCTGTACTACAAACAACACCCGCGGGTCCCTACAAAAGCCTTCTAGAAAAAGAAGGCCCCTCTCATCCGCCAAAGGACACTTCAAGGAATAGCAGTTACTTTCAAACCACGCCTCAATAACCCAGCACCCATGAAAAGCGCTGATGAAGTTATAAGAATGTTAGTGAGTGAACGTCGTTTTTTTGTGACGCTATTTCATCACTTTGTTCACCGCTACTGGACCTTGAAAACACAATCACGTGTTGATAAATCGGATGAAGAAATCCTCGGGACAATTGAAAAACATCAACACATCAAAATTACTCTAGATACTTTATTTGAGAATATAAATATTTTTCCGTCTATTTTTTTAGATGAAGCACTGGATGCGCTGGAAAAAGGAGATCCTTCTCATTTATCGGTTTTTTTCTATTTTTTTCCAGAATGCATAGCACCTATTCAAGAAGTCTTAGAAGATCTTTTTTATCTCTCCAACAGAATGTCTTGGGAGAAAGAATTTTCAAACCAATTCCCTAGTTTAACACCCTTACAAAATCAATCTTATTTATTTCAAGAAAGACCAAATCAGCAACTCGATCATCCCCTGTTTTCACATATTATAAAAAATTATCAAACAGCACTTCAACGCAGCATGACACTTTACAAAATAATTTATTCCAACTCTGAAGACCGCGTCAATATTCTGAATATGCTGAACAAAAAAAGAGAATCCGTCAGCGCATTAGAAGTTAATTTTGGCTCATTAGTTAACGCACACCCTGCTTTTGATAATTTCCCGGAATTAACCAGGGAAGTCGAAAATTTAGTATTATTTTACTTTTTCACAATATTCAATTTAGTCGATAATGAAGGCAATACTTTTTTACATACCGCAGTAAAATTAAAAAATTTAGAATTAATAGAAATTTTTTTAAAAAATCTCTCTAATACCATTTATCGAATTCGAAAAAATAATAAAGAAGAAACCTTTGTTGATCTTTTATTTGATATTGGTTATTTCGACTCAAGCTTTGAAGAAGGTGAGCCCTTACAAACACTAGAAAAATTTTACATCCTCTTTGACTTTTTATCTGCAGACAGACAAAAAAACTTTTCCAATCTTTTGTTCAAAACAGGCGAAGATTTCAAAACTTTCATGCAAATTACAAGCCTACGCGACAACTCCTTCTTCGAAGATAAAGAAAGAATTATAAAAATTCTTGAAACTCTTCTAAAATATTATGAAACACTCACCACTACCGATGACAGATCTTCAGAAAACGCAAAAAAGAAATGTATTGCTCTTTGCAAAGAAATTAAAAATCAAAAAAAATATTTAGTTGTTCTTCAATTGCTTGAAAAACATTTTCCTGAAGAATGTCACGATTTAAAGAAGACAGCGATTTGGGCATCACGATCACGGGCAAGAACTTCTGAAATTACAAAAGGTTTAATAAGACTCGGACTTTCAAATCAACGACAACCAACAACCTATCTTGAGATCGAAGATTCTCATGATAATCACAACTATACGTTAGGATGCCAAATTCAACGACCCGGCACACCTCCACCTAGTCTCCCATCGCCCACATATTAAAAAGCCTCAGATGAGACTCTTATGATCCAGAGCATTTTTCACTTCGCTCATTAATACAACCATCTGCAAAGCTGCATCAGCCGCTTCTATGCCTTTATGGCCATGAACACCCCCCACACGCTCTAAGGCTTGTTCTTTATTTAAAGTCGTCAAAACACCAAAAATCACGGGGATTTCAAACTCTAACATTATCTTCTGACATCCTTGACTGACTTGTTCACACACATAATCATAATGATCCGTATCACCACGTATCACCGCCCCCAGCGCAATGATTGCTTTATATTTCTGACGACGCGCAAGCAGCTTTGCAATGAGAGGAATTTCAACGGCACCCGGCACTTTAAAAATAGAAATACAATCTTTCCCAACACCACTTCCTATTAAATGTGAAACCGCACCCTCTAATAGCTTTTCTGTAATATCTACATTGTACTGACTCACAACAATGGCATAGGACGCTTTATTCATTGATAACCTCTTGGATAAAGTGATGTAATTTATTTTTTTTTATTTTTAAATAATGTTTATTATGTTCATTTAAAAATGAGGGCATCATTTCCATTTTTACGTCGCTTATGCCGTATTTTTTTAAATCCGCAATTTTCGCAGGATTGTTTGTTAACAAACGAAGTTGATAAACCTGCTGATTTCTTAAAAATGAAGCAGCGATAGAATATTCTCGCAAATCGACAGGCAAACCCAAGTATTGATTAGCTTCGACGGTATCCATCCCTTTTTCTTGCAAAGCATAAGCCTTGATTTTATTAAACAAGCCTATTCCACGCCCTTCCTGATTTAAATAAATCAACATACCGCCTTCTTCACTTATTTTTTTCAAAGAATAATGAAGCTGTTTATTACAATCACATCGTTCTGAAAAAAATAAATCACCCGTCATACAGGCTGAGTGTATCCGCACTAACAAAGGTAACTTCGAATTTTTATTTTCTTTCGTTAAAACAAGATGCTCTTTGCGATTGATTTTTTCTTTTATGACCGTAATTTTGAATGACCCATAATTTTCTAAAGGCAATATTGCCGAAGCTTCTTCTTCAATTAAATTTTCCTTTCCAAGTCGATATTCTATTAAATCACTCACCGATAAAACCAACAGTTGATGCTCTTTTGCAAATGCATCTAATATTTTTCCTCGCATCATCGTCCCATCTGGATTCATCGCCTCACACAACACACCAGCAGGCAAAAAACCTGAAAGCCAAGCCAAATCCATCGCTCCTTCTGTGTGTCCGGCTCGCTTTAAAACACCTTGGTTCACTGCTTGCAAAGGAAAAACATGACCTGGTTTAACCAAATCTTGCGGTCGGGCATGCTGATTGACTGCTGCTAAAATTGTTTTAACACGATCGATAGCAGAAACACCGGTGCTCACGCCTTCCTTTGCTTCAATTGAAACTGCAAAAGTCACACCATGATGGTTTGTATTTTCATGCGCGGGCACCATTAAAGGTAAATCCAATTTTTTTAATTTTTCTTCCGTCAGCGATAAACAAATAATGCCACTACCAAATCGCATCATAAAATTTATCACCTCAGGCGTGATTTTCTCTGCAGGAAAAATA
>MGYM01000027.1:223-6880 GCA_001801745.1 Gammaproteobacteria bacterium RIFCSPLOWO2_02_FULL_38_11 | reverse complement strand
TGAAACCTTATTGAAAGAATATAAAGTGGCCTTAGAAAAAGAAAATTGTAATATTGAGCGTTTCTCCGAAGAGGATGTGCTTTGTGAACATACAGCGAGAGCAATAGCACAAGGGAGTGTAGTGGGTTGGTTCCAGGGGCGTATGGAATGGGGGCCGCGTGCTTTAGGAAATCGTTCTATCTTAGGTGACCCTCGCCGACAAGATATGAAAGATATTTTAAATTTAAAAATAAAACGACGTGAATCTTTTCGTCCTTTTGCGCCGTCTATTCTGAGGGAGGCTGTTTTAGATTGGTTTGAATTAGAAGACGATGTGCCTTTTATGATGCAGGTTTTCAAAATTCGTCAAGAAAAGAGATCGATCATTCCTGCTGTGACGCATGTTGATGGTACGGGGCGATTACAAACAGTGCATCAAGATACAAACCCGAGGTATTATTGTTTAATTTCTGCATTTAAAACATTAACTCAAATTCCACTTTTATTAAATACGTCATTTAATGAAAATGAACCAGTGGTGTGTAAGCCCATTGAAGCACTTCACTGTTTTTTGAGAACAAAAATGGATGTGTTGGTATTAGGAGATTATTTTTTGTGCCGAAAAAACTAAATACATTTTTCAATATAGCGCTGTTAATTGTATCTTTTGTTTTTGCTTTTTTAGTGGGAGAAATTACAACGCGTTACTTAGGCGCCTGGTTTCCAACCGATGTTCACATGAATGGTTCACCCTTATTATTTTCAGAAAGCGGTTACTGGTTACATCCAAATTCAGGAAGCTATCAACCTTTGCCGCAGCACCGAGAGATACAGTATCACTATTATTTTCCTCATTTGAGAGATACACCGATTATACCGAGTGCAAAGCATCTTTTAGTTTTAGGGGACTCTTTTACTTTCGGACATTCGCTACCTTGGCAGAGTACTTACGTAGCAAAATTACAGGAAAAAGCAAATGAAGTTTTTGGAAAAAATAAATTTCAATTTCTTAATGCGGCAACAGGCGGGTGGGGCGCTGCTGATTATTTGAAATATCTTGAAGACTTTGGGGAGAAGATAAACCCAAAATTTATTTTAATATTTTTAAATACCGATGACATCGCAAGGGCGGTCGAAAGAGATATTTATAGATTAGCAGATGATCACAGCTTGGCGCTTTCTGAAAATTTTCATCCCTTGGTGCCGGTGTCTTTTAAAACAAAATTATATAATAGTTGGGTTTTTCAGCATTCTGCTTTAATTCATTTAATGCATTATTGTATTGCTTGTGTTATGCACCATGGTGAACAACAGCATGGCGTTATTATTCCTGGTAATGATCGGATGATGGATAATCCAAAAGACGCGGTTCGTCTTGGAGAAGCAATATTCTTGAAAATAAATGCTTGGTGTAAGCGACACGATTCAAAATTAATTGTAGTCACGACGGGGTTTAATGCTTTTTATCATAACAATGAAAACAATCCCAATAAAATATTTTTTTCAAAAGCTCCCGGTTTTTTTAAAAAAGAAAACATTGCTTTTTATGATATAGCACCTTCATTTAAATTAGAGAGTCAGGGAAAAAATTTTCAAATTCCTGGTGATCAGCATCCCAATTCGATAGGTGCGGATATCGTTTTTCAAACAAGTTGGCCGTGGTTACAAAAACAATTAAGTATTTAAGGGGAAGCCTATGTATATTTTAGGTATCTCTGCTTATTACCACGATAGTGCTGCGGCGTTATTAAAAAAGGGTGAAATCATTGCTTGTGCGCAAGAGGAGCGATTTACAAGAAAAAAACATGACGCACGGTTTCCAGAATCAGCCATCCGATATTGTTTGCAAGAAGGAAAAATAACATTAAAACAAGTTTCCCATATTGTTTTTTATGATAAGCCTTTTTTAACGTTTGAACGATTGCTTGAAACATACCTGACGTTTGCGCCGAAAGGGTTTTCTTCTTTTTTGAAAGCGATGCCGATTTGGTTGAAAGAAAAACTATTTATGAAACGTGAAATTCGGCAAGGACTTTTAAAAATAGATAAAACGTTTAAAGGAGAGCTCTTATTTACGCAACATCATCAATCGCACGCCGCATCTGCTTTCTTTCCTTCGCCTTTTAAAGAGGCGGCCGTATTGTGTTTAGATGGCGTGGGTGAGTGGGCAACCACATCATTGTGGTTGGGAAAAGATAATCAACTTTCTTCTGAGTGGGAAATTAATTTTCCGCATTCTTTGGGCTTGCTTTATTCTGCCTTTACTTATTTTACGGGATTTCGTGTTAATTCGGGCGAATATAAATTGATGGGGTTGGCACCTTACGGGGAAGCAAAATATGTTGACTTGATATTAAATCATCTTGTTGATGTAAAAGAAGATGGAACGTATCGATTGAATATGAACTATTTTGATTTTGCGACAGGTTTTAAGATGACGAATAATCGATTTGCTGATTTATTCGGTCGACTGCCACGGACAGCAGAAGAAAAAATTTCACAACAAGATATGGATCTTGCGCGATCTATTCAAGTGGTGACAGAAGAAATTGTATTGAAATTAGCGCGTACAGTGAGGCGTGAGCAGGGTATGCGAAATTTATGTATGGCAGGCGGTGTCGCGCTTAATTGTGTTGCCAATGGAAGAATTGTGAAAGAAAAAATATTTGATGGCGTGTGGATACAGCCTGCGGCCGGTGATGCCGGGGGTGCATTAGGTGCCGCATTGACGGTTTGGTATGATTATTTGAAAAATGAACGCTTACCCATGCAAACAGATAGTATGAAAGGGGCTTATCTTGGGCCTTCTTTTTCGAATGAAGAGATTTGCCAATATTTAAATAGCGTGGGTGCAAAATATCGCTGTTTTGAGGAAGAAATATTTTTGGATCATGTTGCGGCTTTGCTTGTAGAAGAGAAGATTATTGCTTGGTTTTCAGGTCGAATGGAATATGGTCCGCGGGCACTCGGCGCACGTTCTATCATTGGCGATGCGCGTAGTCAGAAAATGCAGTCTATGATGAATTTAAAGATTAAGTTTCGCGAATCGTTTCGGCCTTTTGCACCAGTTGTTTTGCAAGATAAATGTCAAGCGTGGTTTGATTTAAATGAACCAAGTCCCTATATGTTATTGGTGGCACGGGTTCAGGAAACTCATTTACTTCATGATCAACCACAAGGGTTGGAGGGCTTTGATAAATTAAAAGTGTCGCGTAGCATGATTCCTGCAGTAACGCATGTGGATAATTCTGCAAGAGTGCAAACGATGTGTCTTGATACAAATCCGCGATTTTATAAGTTACTTCAGAAATTCGAAGGGTTGACAGGATGTCCTGTATTAATTAACACTTCTTTTAATGTGAGAGGTGAGCCTATTGTGTGTACACCGGAAGATGCTTTTCGTTGTTTTATGTCGACGAACATTGATTGTTTGGTTTTAGAAAATCAGTTATTAATGAAAGAAGAGCAGCCTGAATTTTTAAAAATAAAATTCAAAGAAGGGGAAACGGTAGGAGTTGATTAGGATGAAGACAGAATCAAAAGAGTTACAGAAATTTGGTTTTATATTTATAAGCTATTTTATTGTTTTTAGTTTTTTGTTTTTTCGATGTGATTTTTCTTCCATGCCCGCTTGGATAGGATATTTCTCTTTGATGATGGTTTTTATCTCCTTTTTTTCCCCTTTTCTTTTAAAGCCCGTTAAATTTTCCTGCGAGTTTGTTTTAAAGATAATTCATTGGTTAAATATGCGAGTTTTACTGGGATTTGTTTTCTTTTTTATGTTTTTACCTGTTGCATGGATAAGACGACTTAAAAGAAAAGATTTTTTGTTTTTGAATTATGATACAACAAGCCATACGTACCGAGTAATTAATCGAAAGCAAAGTAATGATATAAGGAGACCTTATTGATGATGGAGCTTATGAAAGATTTATGGGGTTTTTTGAAGGTGAGAAAAAAATTTTGGTTACTTCCAATCATCAGTGTTTTGTTGTTATTTGCAACATTGATTTTGATTTCGCAGAATATGGTGTTGGCGCCGTTTGTTTATACGATCTTCTAGTGAAACGAAAGTTGATTTGTGAGAGTTTGATATTGAAAAAACGAAGCATGAGGTTTTTCTGATCTCATGAAAGCAATTGTTGTTCAGATGGGTGCAAGACGTCGATATAGTATCCCAGCTTTTTTATATCGTCAGGGTTATTTAGATGCGTTGTATACAGATGTGTGTTTTCCTTCTTATTTAAAATATCTTGTTCGGCATCGACGTGTTTCTCTACAAATACCTTTCTCGAAAATTAGAATAGCACCTTGCTCTTTTATTAAAGCAAAGTATCTTTCACGAAATAAACCCGAAAAATTCTTTGAAATACAGGAAGACCTGTTTTCAAAATCATTGATAAATTGGGGAGTGTGTGAGGCCTCCATAGTTTATGCTATGTATCAGGAAGGCTTACCTTTTTTGCATTATGCGAAATCTAAGGGATTAAAGATTGTCGTGGATGTGAACTCTGTTCCGAATTTATTTCACATTGAGCATGAAGAACAAAAAAAATTTTCTGATTGGGAAGCTTTGTCCCAAATAGATCTTGAAAAGATAGATGAAAGAACAAGTGAAACAGTTCAATTGGCAGACGCTCTTTTTTGTCCTTCAGAAAAAGTAAAAAAAGAATTATGTCAAATTTCAACAAATGCAATAAATAAAGTGTACCTAGTTAACTACGGTTGTAGTATAAAAAATTCTGTTCGAAATTTTCCTATTACGGGACGTGTTCTATTTGTAGGGCTGGCCTGTTTAAGAAAAGGAATTCATTATTTTTCGAAAGCTGCAAATCTACTTTTGACTCAGTTTCCAAAAATAAATTGGGATTTTCGAGTTGCAGGGAAAGCATCAGATCAAGTGCGTTATCATCCTGAAGCAGTGCGATTGCGATTTCTAGGGCACTTATCGACAAAACAAGTATGTGAGGAATTGTCCAGAGCAGACGTATTTGTGTTACCCACCTTAGCAGAAGGTTCTTCCGGTGCTATTTTTGAAGCCTTATCTTCGGGGATACCTGTTGTGACGACACCTAGTGCAGGTTCAGTTATTGAGGATGGGCGAGAAGGATATCTTGTATCAGAAAGAGAAGTTGAATCTTTATCAAAAAAAATTTATGACATTGTGCATGATAGAGAGCTTAGAAACACTTTGTCTCTAGGAGCACTGAAGTGTGCTGAAAAATATAATCAAACTACTTGGGAGGGCTGGTTTAAAGAGGCATTATTGCGTGTAAATAAAATTTAAGAAATAATTTTTGTACTTGGGGTGCGAGGATAGATATAAGGAAGAAACAAGATAGAAGTGGAAACGTATACAATGAGTTCTCCTACTAAGAGGCCATTCAAACCAAAGTAGTGAGAGGAATAAAACAAAATCGTGATACTTAATAAAGCTTGAAAAAATAAATTAATTAAAATTGTTTTCATGCGACTTTGACTGTATAAGCCTACGCAATAAGTATCTCTATACATACGTGCAATATTGATAAGACCAAACACTAAAATAGTGGGGGAAAGTAGGGTCAGGTCAGGATTTTTTAAGACGATTAATAAATGGGGTTTTAAAAAAAGGATACTTGCAGTGAGAATAATAATGAATAGTACCCCTTGATTTAATTTGCTTGTGAGTAAATGCTGCCCCCCCTGCCCATCTTGTTTTGAATGTCGCTCAGCTAAAATAGGCCAAATAGACAATAAGAAAATACTGTAAAATTCGTAAAGGAATCGGTAAGTCTTATCTAAGATATTGTAGATAGCAATATCTTTTGCTTGTAAAGTTTGCGCCATGATAATGTAATCAAGATAAAATGTGAAACTTGAGATTAAATAGCTTAGCCAAAATTGACTTCCTCTGTGTATTAGTATCATAAGCTCGCTGGATTTTAACTTTTTAAATAAAAGGGGATCTTTGATCCACACCGGTATTTTTGAGAGTAAGTAAATAATAGTTTTGATTTTAAGATATTGAAAATAATTTCCTAAAGAAATAAAAAAAGAAGGTAATGTCCAAGATAATAAAATGATATAAAGTAAGTTTTTGTTTTTAAAAAAATGCAAAAATAAAAAAGTAATGATTGCGCTGAAGATAGAACCTATATTTGTATAAATAAAATAATAGTGCCCCTTGTGTTCTGCCAACGAAATGCGGTAAAAAATAGAAAATAAAATCGTTAAAATGTTGATAATGCCTAGGCAAGCAAATAAATGTGGAGAGAGGGTGGCATTTGGGATTCGGTGAAACAAAAGATAGTAAAGGGGTTGATAAAATAATAAAAATAAAAAAGAAAAAAATAGCGCGATGGGCCAGATCAATAAGGCTAAGTTTTCAATAAGATGATCGTAATTTTTTTGAATAGCACGGCAGTGAGAAATATGATTTTGAAGTGCATCACCCAAACCAAAGCTGCAAAGTATGAACCAGCTCCCTAGGCTCCAAAAAAGTGCTAGCGTTGAATAATCATTAATGTTGAGATAACGAACAGATAAGATCAATAAAAAACTTTTTGATAAACCAGCGAGAATTTTGATTGCCCAACCGGCGAAGGTTGTTTGTAGATAAGAAGCGGATTTTTCAGTTTTCAACAGGTAATCCAATTTTTTGATAATACCAAAGATACCAATCAATAAATTTTTTCA
>MGYM01000027.1:0-209 GCA_001801745.1 Gammaproteobacteria bacterium RIFCSPLOWO2_02_FULL_38_11 | reverse complement strand
GGAGTGTTTGGTTGGTAGTTGAAAGCTTTTTTTAATTTTGTTACATCTGCGCGTGTTTCTAACATGTCTTCAGTTTGTCTTGATAAATATTGACGAAGTGCTTTTTTCCCGAGAAGATTTTCTAGAAGCTCGACGAAGTCGAGGAGTTTAATAGCCTTTCCATAACCGATGTTGTAAATTTGATACGGTAAAGGATCGGTATTAGTTTG
>MGYM01000026.1 GCA_001801745.1 Gammaproteobacteria bacterium RIFCSPLOWO2_02_FULL_38_11 | reverse complement strand
AGGTTTGTGTTGTCGCCGCATCTTGTTTAAAAGCAATGGTCATCCCGATAGACCGACCATTAGTATGTTGTTGCGTCAAAATCCTCGTGAATTGTTCTGATGTCAGTTTTCCGTTTTCAAGCACGTTCTTTAGCAACTGGAGATAGGCTTGTGTTGTCGCGCTATCTTTTTTATCAACAATGAACATCCAGATAGATTCGCCGTCTTTATTTTGTTGCATCAAGAGCATCGTGAATTGTTCTGATGTCAGTTTTCCGTTTTCAAGCACGTTCTTTAGCAACTGGAGATAGGTTTGTGTTGTCGCCGCATCTTGTTTAAAAGCAATGATCATCCCGATAGACGCGCCTGCTTTATTTTGTTGCGTCAAGAGCGTCGTGAGTTGTTCTGAGAACATCCCAATAAACCAACCATCAGTCTCTTGCGTCAAAATCCTCGTGAGTTGTTCTGATGTCAGTTTTTCATTTTCAATCGCTTTTTTTAGCAACCGGAGATAGGCTTGTGTTGTTGTTGCATCTCGGTAAAAAGCAATGTTCGTCCCGACAGACCAACCTTCTTTATCTTGTTGCATCAAAAGCGTCGTGAGTTGTTCTGATGTCAGTTTTCCGTTTTCAAGCGCGTTCTCTAGCAGTTGAAGATAGGCTTGTGTTGTCGCGGCATCTTGTTTAAAAGCAATGATCGTCCCGACAGACCAACCATCAGTCTCTTGCGTCAAAATCCTCGTGAGTTGTTCTGATCTCAGATTCCCGTTTTCAAGTACGTTCTTTAGCAACTGGAGATAGGCTTGTGTCGTTGTTGCATCTTGATGACGAGCAATGAGCATCCCGATAGACCAGCCGTCAATACTTTGTTGCGTCAAAATCCTCGTGAATTGTTCTGATGTCAGGTTTCCTTTTTTAAGTGCATTCTCTAGCAACTGGAAATAGGCTTGTGTTGTTGTTGCATCTTGATTAAAAACAATGAACATCCCAACAGACCCACCTTCTTTATTTTGTTGCATCAAGAGCATCGTGAATTGTTCTAATGTCAGTTTTCCATTTTCAAGCGCGTCCTTTAGCAACTGGAGATATTGTTGTGTTGTTGCTGCATCTTGATGACGAGAAATAATCATCCCGACAGACCAGCCTTCTTTGTCTTGCTGCATCAAGTGCGTTATGAATTGTTCTTCAGGTTCATTCTCTAGTAGCTTGAGATACTGAGTAGCTGTTACATCTCGATAATAAATACTGGATATCCCGAAAACAGAGGAAGCAGAAGCTGTGTTTGGGGGTGAGGGTAGTATAAGCATAAGCGGCTCCGGATCATTTTTACTTGTCTGATTTAGTGCTAAAATCATACCATCACTTATTAAGAAAATCTGCAATGAAATAGCTATGTTTTTCGTAGTAGCCGCCTTTGAGCTTGAGCTTTTAAAGACGCCAAAACTCTTTGTAGAGCGCTGGATGAAAAAACAATTAGGCTTGACTGGACTGAAAAATTCCCTGATTTTCCAGATTTAATTTATTTTGCGTTGCCAGGCCTTCAGACTTGAAACTTGAAAATTTTATCGAAACTTAAGTGCCCCTCTAAAAATTAGAAATTTTGTGTTAGAACGAGGCGCAGTCATTTTTAACCGGCAATTTACAAGCGAGTAAATGGGCATTTAAAAAATGAGGGCAACAAAGTTATAACGCAAAAGAACAATTTTTAGAGATGCCCTTAATAACATGCCGGCACATAATACCCATTGATATAAGCATCGTAGACGTAAAGATCGATATCATAAAAATACATGTTACCAATATAACAATTTGGAACAAGAACATAGTAACCATAAATCGATAAATAATATAAACCCACGTCATACAGCGCATCCCAAAACCCAGCATTTAAACTATCGTAACCACCAAAAGCAGGAACAATAAACGGCAGGGTATAGCGTTCTCTAACTTGCACGGGCGTGCTTGAATGATTGTGAATATGCAGTGTGGGCCCCTCAAAAAAAGAGGCATTTGCTGTCGTTAAAAATCCTGAAAACACAATACTTAACAAAATAAAAAATAATTTCTTAAACATAGACACCTCCTAAATATACCTCTTATACACTGCTGGAGAGTATTTTTTATTAAACTGATGATTTTTGCAAGGAAATAGAAAAAATTTCAACAAAAATTTTGATAACGTAAAATCCATGTTTTTTATTCAAGAGTATTTGAATACTAGTTCCAAAGCGCAGACAAAGGAACAGCCCATAGTTTTTCCCCAAAAGGTAAAATATCCACGCCTTGATACAGAACAAATCCGCATTGAAATTTTTTCCCCAACTCATTCCTTAGTGCTTCTAACTGCTGAAAATCTCTATTGCTCACTTTGCTTTTTGCTTTCACTTCGATACCAACAATATGACTTTGTGAACCTTCTAATACAAAATCAACTTCTTGTCCTGAAGATGTTCGATAATGATAAAGTCTAGCGTTTACTTCAGAAAAAGTAAGTTGCTTACTTAATTCTATTGCAACGAAATTTTCTAACACTTGTCCAAACAATATGGGATTTTCCTGAGGCAACTCATTCAAATCAATATTCAAAAGATAGGACAGTAAATTTAAATCATTGAGATAAACTTTAGGTGCTTTAATTAATCTTTTTCCAAGATTGCTTGACCATGCAGGAATAGAAAGTGTTAAAAAAAGATTTTCTAACAGTGATCGATAACGCTTGATAGTTATATGATTCAATGCCATGTCACGAGAAAGGTTAGCTTCATTCAAAAGACCACCGGGACGTGCGCCCAGTAAACGCAACATATTAGGTAGTATTCCTATTTTTTCAATTTCCATTAAAACACGAACATCTCGTTGTAAAATAGTATTGATATAACTATTGCACCATTCATAACGAATTGATGCATTTTTAATAGTGAGTAATTCAGGGAATGAAGCCTGAATCATTATCTCCAGAAGATTGTCTTTCGGCAAACGTTCAAACTTCCAATCTTTTTCAAATACATTATTAATAAAATTATGTTTTTTATTCTTTTTTATTTCTTGCACCGAAAAAGGCAACAGTAGATGAAGCGCCATGCGCCCAACAAGTGCATCAGACAGTTTAGGTAAAGCCATAACACTGGCTGAACCTGTTAATAAAAATTGTCCTCGCCCTCCCTCTTTACGCTTTCGATTCTCATCGACAATTATTTTTAGCGGCCGGAATAACTCAGGCACCATTTGAATTTCATCAAGCACAACAGGGCTATCAAAGCTACGCAGAAAGCTTTCGGGATCCCGCTGTGCTGATGAACGAATTTGAATATCATCAAATGTAATATAGTTTGCTTTATGTCGCGTGCTAGCAATATGTTGGGCGAGCGTCGTTTTGCCAGATTGCCGAGGACCTGAGATATAAACCACAGGGAATGCGGAAAGGGACTGAACGATACGATCTTCTGTAAACCGAGCTAATTTTTGCATAAAACTCCCGTGATAATCTTATAGAGGTATATAGGATAATCTTATATCTAACTATAGAATTATACTCAATGTTTTGCAAGCCAATAAGGTTGCTTGGTTTTTCCAGACCTTATTTATGCAGAACATAAAGGCAGTTTATTAATTTAAAATCAGCCTATAATGAAGAAGGTCGAGAAAGAAAAAACCTTAGGGCTTACGTGTCTATGTTAAGAAATGCTTTACAGCCGGCACAGGATATAATTCTGAAAGCAAAACAGATAAACCATTTTCTGTCACTTGTCGCGCGTGGTGTCGTCTTAATTCACGCGGCTCTTCCACACCGCAGGAATGACAAATAATTCCTACTTCTTGCACCATGTTTTTTGCATAATGATATACCCGGTCAGCTTTGTTTTCCGGAATCAAACCATAGCGGAATCGCTTTTGATGAGAGGTAATGCCTGTCGGACAAGTATTCAAATGACAACGTAGCGCCTGAATACACCCCAATGAAAACATGAATCCACGCGCAGAATTAATAAAATCTGCCCCTATACAAAGCGCCCATGCCACCTCCCCCGGCGTGACTAATTTTCCTGAAGCAATCACTTTGATACGTTTACGCAAACCATACTCCACCAGTTTATTCACGAGCACAGGTAAACTTTCTTTGATCGTCAAACCTACATAATCCATTAAACTCATGGGCGCAGCACCACTGCCCCCATCTTTGCTATCTAAGGTAATAAAATCAGGCGCAGCACCAAAACCTCTTCTTACAATTTCCATAAAAAGTTCATCTAACCAATCATAATTTCCTAATACGATTTTAAAACCCACGGGCTTGCCGGTGACTTCACGGATATATTGAATTTTATCGAGCAATTGAGACACATTTGCAATATCCACATGGCGATTGGGACTCACCGACTCTTTATACGGCTCAATACCACGTATTTTTGCAACCTCCGGCGTAACTTTAACGGCAGGTAAAATCCCCCCCTTCCCAGGTTTGGCACCTTGACTCAATTTAATTTCAAACATTTTAACTTGATCATAGGCTGCCGCTTGCTTCAAATGATCTTCATCTAAATTACCTTCTTTATCACGATAACCATATTTAGCTGTCCCAATTTGGGCAATCAAATCAGCACCGCCTTCCAGATGATACGGCGAAATACCACCTTCACCCGTATTAAGCCAACAACCCGCTTTAGCTGCCCCCCTAGACAAAGCCTGCACCGCTTCTTTTGAAAGCGCGCCGTAACTCATTGCAGAAATATTAAATAAAGAACTTGTTTTATAGGGTATTCTACATTCAGGTCCAATGATCATTTCTTTAGGAAGCACCATCGTTTGACCTAGAGGAGGAAAAGGCGCGTCCACAAAAATCACTGTTCCTATGGGACGAAGATCTCGCGTAGAACCAAAACCGATGACATTCTCTACATTTTTAGCAGCACGATAAATCCAGGAACGCATTGCACGATTAAAAGGTAATTCCTCACGATCCATAGCATAAAAATATTGACGAAGGTAAACTCCAAGGGCTTCTAATAAATTACGACCATGCGCAATGATAGGATAATTGCGCCAGAGCGAATGTTCTTTTTGATAACGATCATAAAAGAAAAGACCGACAGCAATAATAAATAAAATACCCAAAAACGAATACTTGAAAATTTCTCCAAACTCGATCGTTTCATAAAGAATAGATAGGTGGGCTGACATAACAACTCCTTGTTTTCCAACATCCTAGAAAATCGCATGAATGATATTAGTTTAACAGAAAAAAGCCTGTCTACCCCGCTTGAACAAACCTCCTGTCTTTGTTTACGCGGCGTTGGCCCTTCTTTGTTTGAACATTTACAACGTTGCGGCATTGAAACACTACAAGACTTGTTATTTCATCTCCCTTTACGCTACCAAGATCGCACAAAACTATGCCCTTTTAATCAATTGCGCGTGGGTGACACCGTCTTAGTCGAAGGCACGATCAAGCATGTGCAAATTAAATTTAAACCACGTCGCAGTTTACTCTGTCATCTTGAAGATGATTCAGGTGTTTTGCTTTTACGCTTCTTCCATTTTTCTGAATCTCAAAAATCAAAACTACAGCTTGGCATGCAATTAAGGGCCTTTGGAGAAGTTCGTGGATTTGGATCACATCGAGAATTGATACACCCTGAATACAAGATCATCACAAAAAAACTTTCTGCGCCCCCCATCGACACGCAACTCACGCCCGTGTACCCTAGCACGGCGGGTTTATCTCAGAAAAGCTTAAATAATTTAACCGATCAAGTTTTAAAATTATTAAATCAAAAAAATATTTTAAAAGAATATTTGCCTGATCTTCTTTTAAAAAAATATCACCTACCCTCACTTACTGACGCCCTCAATTACGTACATCGCCCTCCGGCAAAAGCTCCTGCATTCATGCTTGAAGCAGGCACACATCCTATGCAGCAACGCTTGGCATTTGAAGAATTATTAGCGCATCACTTGAGTTTAAAGAAAAATAAACGAAAAATAGAAAACTATACAGCCCCGACCTTTCCTCAGAAAACAAACTTAATTTCGGAATTTCTAAAACAACTCCCTTTTGAGCTCACTCATGCGCAACAACGCGTCGCACAAGAAATTGAAAATGATTTAAAGAAAAAAACACCCATGATGCGCCTCCTCCAAGGTGACGTAGGTTCAGGCAAAACAGTCATTGCTGCGCTCACCGCCTTACAAGCACTAGAGAACCATTATCAAGTTGCACTCCTGGCACCAACAGAAATTTTAGCAGAGCAACATTTTTATAATTTCGAAAAATGGTTTTCACGATTAAACATTAAAATTCTTTTTTTAACTGGAAATCAAAAAGGAAAAGAACGCAGAGAAGCACTTGAAAAAATAGCAACAACACCACGAACTTTGGTGATCGGGACACATGCTTTATTTCAAGAAAATGTTATTTTTGAAAATTTAGGCTTACTCATCATCGACGAACAACATCGTTTTGGGGTACGCCAACGCCTGGCTTTGCACGACAAAGCCAAACAATTTCCACATCAATTAATCATGAGCGCCACGCCGATCCCTCGCACGCTGGCCATGGTCGCTTATGCAGATTTAGACCAATCGATCATTGACGAATTGCCACCTGGACGCATACCGATTGCAACATCGGTGATTTCGCAATCGCATCGTCAAGAAATTATTTTACGTATACGCGAACAATGCCATTTAGGAAAACAAGCATATTGGATTTGCACTTTGATTGAAGAATCTGAAAATTTACAATGTCAAACAGCAACAGATACTTTCATGAAATTACAACAAATCCTCCCTGAATGTTCTATTGGACTCATTCACGGTCGATGCTCGTTTGAAGAAAAACAACAAACCATGGATGCATTTCGACAAAATAAAATTAATTTACTCGTATCAACGACGGTCATTGAAGTCGGCGTAGACGTCCCCAACGCAAGTTTGATGGTAATCGAAAATGCTGAGCGTTTAGGTCTTTCTCAATTACATCAACTTCGCGGCCGTATTGGACGAGGCACGGTTGCAAGTCACTGTGTTTTACTCTATCAATCACCGCTTTCAGCTTTAGCACGAGAACGCTTGAAAGTCATGCGACAAACGCAGAATGGTTTTGTGATCGCGCAACGTGATTTAGAACTCCGTGGACCTGGGGAATTATTGGGAACGCGCCAAACAGGTTTAATTCCTTTTCGCATTGCAGACATCACGCGTGATAAAAAATTAATCCCCTACCTTCAAGAAGCCGCGACTTTACTTGAAAAAACCGCACCTGAAAAAATCCCCTTATTAATTCGCCGCTGGTTAAATCAAAAAGAGCAATACATAAAAGTTTAGGGCATGTTGACAGGGCAATGACAAATATACCCATGAAGATGAAAAATTACAGGGAATAAAGCGAGCTTAAATATTTATTTTTTTAAATTTAATTCGATGCGGTTGAATTGCGTCGGGGCCAAGGCGGTTTAAGCGGTCGGCTTCATATTCTGCGTAATTACCCTCAAACCATACGACTTTACTGTCACCCTCAAACGCTAACATATGTGTGGCGATGCGATCTAAAAACCAACGGTCGTGAGAAATTACAACCGCACAACCGGGGAACGCTAATAAGGCTTCTTCTAATGCTCGCAAAGTTTCAACATCCAAATCATTGGTGGGTTCATCTAACAATAAAAGATTACCGCCACTGCGAAGCAGTTTGGCCAGGTGTACACGATTACGTTCTCCACCCGATAAATCTTTTATAATTTTTTGTTGATCATTTCCTTTGAAATTAAATCGACCGACATAAGCGCGTGAGGGCATTTGAAAATTGCTGACCGTGATGATGTCTAAACCTTCTGAAATTTCTTCCCATACTGTTTTCTTTCCCTCAAGTTTATCCCGACTTTGATCGACATAAGCGAGTTTAACGGTGTCCCCGAAACGGATTGTTCCTGCATCTGGTTTTTCTTGTTGCGTAAGCATTTTAAATAAAGTTGTTTTTCCTGCCCCGTTGGGACCAATAATACCGACGATGCCGCCTTTAGGCAGATTGAAGCTGACATTCTCCATTAAAAGACGATCGCCAAAGCCTTTTTTTAATTGGGAAACTTCAATGACGAGGTCGCCTAAACGTGGGCCGGGAGGAATATAAAGTTCTTGTGTTTCATTTCGTTTTTGAAATTCTTGCGAATTTAATTCTTCAAAGCGTTGTAGGCGCGCTTTGCTTTTGGCTTGACGTCCTTTCGGATTAGTGCGCACCCATTCTAATTCTGCTTTTATCGTTTTTTGTCGTGCGCCTTCTTGTTTTTCTTCTGCTGCCAGGCGTTTTTCTTTTTGTTCTAACCAAGAAGTATAATTGCCTTCAAACGGAATACCCCGACCCCGATCTAATTCTAAAATCCACCCTGCGACATTATCTAAAAAATAACGATCATGGGTGACCGCTATGACGGTGCCTTCATATTTTTTTAGAAATTGTTCTAGCCAGGCAACACTTTCTGCATCTAAATGGTTGGTGGGTTCATCCAGTAATAAAACATCGGGTTTGGATAATAGTAAACGTGCGAGCGCCACTCGACGCTTTTCACCTCCCGATAAAGTTGTAATCTTAGCATCATAAGGCGGCAAGCGTAGTGCTTCTGATGCAAGGTCGATCATGCGTTCCAATTCCCAACCTTTTACTGCATCAATTTTATTTTGTAATTCTCCTTGTTCTTGCAACAATTGATTCATTTCATCTTCACTGAGGGGATCGCCAAATTTCATACTGATGTCATTGTAGCGATCCAACAAAGATTTGATTTCAAAAACGCCCTCTTCTAGATTTTCTTTTACATTTTTCTCGGGATTAAGCAGAGGTTCTTGAGGTAAATAGCCGATTCTTATGTTCCGCGTGGGATGTGCTTCGCCGATAAACTCGGAATCTAATCCCGCCATGATCCGTAATAATGAAGATTTTCCCGAGCCGTTTGGACCCAGTACGCCAATCTTGGCGCCATAGTAAAAAGATAGGGAGATATCTTCTAAAATAAAGCGTTTAGGAGGAACGATCTTCCCCACACGACGCATGACATAAATGAATTCTTGCATAAGTGAAATTAAAAATTACATGTTTTTTGTGCGACTAATTAAATATCTAAATTAGAAACTTGTAAAGCATTATCGACGATAAACACACGACGTGGATCCACTTGTTCACCCATCAACGTTGTAAACATTTGTTCGGCTGCAACAGCATCTTCAATTTTGACTTGCAACATACGTCGCGTCATGGGATCCATCGTAGTTTCCCATAATTGACTGGGGTTCATTTCCCCTAAGCCTTTATACCGTTGAATCGTTAAGCCTTTTTTGGCTTCTTGAATTAAAGAAGCTAAGACAGTTTTAAAATCAGAAATTGCCACCCTTCTTTCCCCTTTTTGGATATAACAGTTTGGCACGATGATGTTTCTTAATTTTTTACTAAAATCGGAAAAAGATTTATATTCACGCGAAGCGAAAAAATCACGTGTCAATAAATAGTGATGTTCAACGCTGTGTAATAACATATTAACTAAAATAACAAAATGTCCTTGCTCTGGGTTTTCTTGCACACTTAAATGATATTCCACACCTGGGATATTTAAATCATTCAAGCGTTGTCGTAATTGTTCAATCCAGCTGAATGTTTCTTCTTTATTAAGTAGTTGTTCTGCTTGTAATGCAGGAAGATAAAGCATTTGTTCTAATACGTTTTGTGGATAACGTCGTGATAAACGCGTGATGTCATCCATGACGTGTTGATGGTTTAAAGCAAATGATTTTAGCGCTTCACCTATCAGCGGATTTTCATTTTCTTTAATATATAAACTTGCATCTTCAAGTGCTAATTCAATTAAAAAACGATGCAGCGCGTCTTCATCTTTAATGTAATGTTCTTGTTTGGCGCGTTTTACTTTGTATAACGGAGGTTGTGCAATGTAAAGATAACCACGCTCAATTAATTCACGATATTGTCGATAAAAAAAAGTTAATAATAATGTTCGGATATGTGAACCATCCACGTCTGCGTCGGTCATGATGATGATGCGATGGTAACGCAATTTTGCAATATCATAATCTTCATGCCCAATACCACATCCCAGTGCCGTGATTAACGTGCCAATTTCTACCGAACTTAGCATTTTGTCATAACGTGCTTTTTCGACATTTAATATTTTTCCTTTCAAGGGCAAAATGGCTTGGTTTTTTCGATTTCTGCCTTGTTTTGCAGATCCTCCAGCGGACTCCCCTTCCACTAAATATAATTCAGATAAGGCCGGATCACGTTCTTGGCAATCCGCTAATTTTCCGGGTAAACCAGCAATGTCTAATGCGCTTTTACGCCGTGTCATTTCGCGAGCTTTGCGCGCGGCTTCGCGTGCCCGTGCTGCGTCAATGATTTTAGCGACAATGGCTTTGGCTTCTTGTGGTTTTTCCAATAAAAATTCTTGTAATTTTTCTGAAACAACAGATTCTACGATGGGCTTTACTTCCGAAGAAACCAATTTGTCTTTGGTTTGAGAAGAAAATTTAGGATCATGAACCTTAATGGATAACACGGCGGTTAAACCTTCGCGTGCATCATCTCCGGTTGTTTCAATTTTATTTTTTTTATTTCCTTCTGTTTCAATATAATTATTCAAGGTGCGCGTGAGTGCTGCGCGAAATCCCGCAAGATGCGTTCCGCCGTCTTTTTGCGGGATATTATTTGTAAAACAAAAAATGTTTTCTTGAAATCCATCATTCCATTGCATAGCGACGTCGACACAAAGATCTTCTTTTTCAAGTGAAAAATAAACAATGCTC
The DNA here is from genome assembly GCA_001801745.1 of Gammaproteobacteria bacterium RIFCSPLOWO2_02_FULL_38_11. GTDB lineage: Bacteria > Pseudomonadota > Gammaproteobacteria > HIGHO2-12-38-15 > HIGHO2-12-38-15 > HIGHO2-12-38-15. The sequence continues at coordinate 15,004 of MGYM01000026.1, read as the reverse complement.
GTGTTTACCGCTGTTTTATTTTTATTGAGATGTTCTACAAAGGCTTTAATGCCCCCTTCATATTTAAACGTATCATTTTTTTGTGTACGTTCGTCATTTAAATGGATGCAGACACCGGGATTCAAAAAAGAAAGTTCACGTAAACGTTTTGCAAGAATTTCATAGTGAAATTGAATATGCGAGAAAATAGTAGGACTAGGAATAAAGCGTATTTCTGTTCCTGTTTCTTGTGTGTTGCCTGTAATTTTCAGTGGTGCAAGTGGTGTACCTAAATTATAAATTTGCTCGTGGCTTTTTCCATCACGAAAAATTTTTAAATGTAATTCGTCTGATAAAGCATTAACAACAGAAACCCCTACCCCGTGTAACCCCCCTGCTACCTTATAAGATTTATTATCAAATTTTCCACCCGCATGCAGTATTGTCATAATGACTTCAGCTGCAGAACGATTTTCTTCAAGGTGAATGTCAACGGGGATGCCGCGACCATTGTCTTTAACCGAAACATCATTATCGGCGTGAATCGTGACCCAGATGGTATTACAATGCCCTGCGAGTGTTTCATCGATTGCATTATCGACGACTTCAAAGACCATGTGGTGTAAACCAGTACCATCGTCTGTGTCGCCGATGTACATCCCCGGTCGTTTTCTTACGGCATCCAAGCCTTTAAGTACAACGATGTTGGATGAGTCGTACACTTCGTTCTTTTCCACCATGAATTGCTATCCCCTTTTGTTTTCAAAAATAGTCTTGGGATCTTTGAAGGGCACCTTTAAAAATTAGAAATTTTGCGTTATAACGAGGCGCGCGAATTTTTAAAAGCGGAGTTTACACCAAGGTAAATGAGCATTTTAAAAATGAGTGCAACAAAGTTATAACGCAAAAAGGCAATTTTTAGAGGCGCCCTGAAAAACCCCATCAGCAAAACTTTAAATTATACCCTATAATTCAATTTATCTTCATGTTTTTGAAGGTAAAGAATGGCAACTTGGATTCCGTGGGGTTTTTATTTGTTGGCGTGGGTTGCATCGCTTCTGATGTATGCTTTTCATTTCTGTTCTTTTCCTCAGACACTTTTGTTATTCGTTGTTTTTTTCAGTGGTGGATTTCAAGGATTGTGGGTGGCTGCCGGCCATCTTCTTATGCCAAAGAAATTTGCCACAGCCATGGGTTTGAAGCCCTCTTCTTCTCAAATAGAAATTGTTGCTATCAATCTTGCGATCGGTGTTGTCAGTATTTTGAGTATCACCCAGTCACTGCTTTGGATTACCCCTGTTGCTTTAATCCTGATTATTTTTTATGCGGTCTATTTTTATACTTACATTAAAGCTCGTCTAGGTCGTAGGCGTAGTAAAGCGGCGGGTCACCACTCAGCTTCAATGATGTACAATAGCATTACAATAGCATTAACCTTGACCCTGTTGTTGGGTTTTACCTACCTATGAATGAATTTTATATTCATACTGTGGGTTCAAATTGTTCTACGTGGAACAATCCAGATGGCTTTTCTTTAAATAGTCGCTTCTTTAGTGTTTCATCGACAGATGTGACAAATATTTGAGCATTCGTCGTTTCCAATAGCTCACATATTCGTTTGAAATTGTTTTCATCTAATTCAGAAGCTAAGTCATCTAACAAATAAGCGCAGGATAAATTTTGATCTTTTTTTAATAAAATCCCTTGGGAAAGTAAGAGGGCGCAAATCAATAATTTTTGTTGCCCCCGAGAGAGGATATCTTTGGCAGGAATGCCTTTGACGCGGATACGTAAATCAGCGCGATGTGGGCCTGCATGTGTGCGGTTGTGTCGCTGATCCTTCAAGTAATTTTCCTCTAAAAGGCTCATCAAAGTTTTTCCCGTGTCCCAGCCAGGATAATATTTTAATGAGATTTCCATTTGAGGTAAGAAGCGTTTTACTATTTCTTGAAAAACAGGTTCAAATAATTGGAAATAATGGCGGTAGTTTATGACGAGCTGATCGGCACAAAGGATTAATTGTTGATTCCAAGCATTAACATGCGCTTTGTCATTTTTTTTAAGCGCTAAATTACGCTGTTTGATAATCCGTTTCGTTGATCGCCAAAGCGTGAGGAAAGTGTGTTCTACGTGGAACATTCCCCAATTTAAAAGTTGTCGACGATATTTGGGACCACCGATTAGTAAGTTAAAACTATCTGGGTTCATTAATCGCAAAGGGAAAGCGCTAATTAGCTCTGCGGCATGAGGAAGAACTAATTGATTAAGTTGTAATTGAGTAGGGCGAGTGCGCTCGCGTTGGATAGAAATATTAAAAGAGAACTTTCCTTTTTCGATCAAACCATGAATCTGACAAGCTTCTTTATCAGATTGAATAATGCGTGTTGTTAACGTGGTTCGAAAAGATTTTCCTGTGCCTAAATGATAAATAGCCTCGAGTAGATTTGTTTTTCCGCTGCCATTGGGCCCAACAATGAAATTAATATACGGATGGGGGCGATAAGTTAATTCATTAAAATTACGAAACTGAAAAATTTTTAATTGCCGTAACGTCATAAACGTAAAGGCATAATAAGGTAGCGCCCCAGCGGAGTTTCAGCACCTTCAAAAATAAAACCTGTTTCAGCGTCAGAAAAAAATACTTTGATTTGATGGTCGTGGATGGCTGAAAGGGCATCGAGAAGGTAATTAACATTAAAATTAATGGCTAATTCATGGGGCTCGGGAAGAGGTTGCTGAATGGGGAAGATTTGCTCTGCTTCTTCTTGCTCGGGATTTCTTGCTTGAAGATTCATGGCTTCTTTTTGAATTTGTAAGCGGGCACCTGAGAATTTTTCTGATGTCACAACAGCAATGCAATTTAAAGCTTGTTGGAATTGTGTTTTATCCGCAATAAAAAATTTTTCTGAAATTTTTGGCATGACTTTACGATAATTAGGATAACGACCGTCAATTAATTTGGTGATTAAACCACAGTTTAAAGAAGTAATTTTCAAAAAGTGATCGCTAAAATGCAGTGTCAATGTTTCTTCGCTTTCTTGAAACAGACGAATAATTTCTAAAACACTTTTTCGTGGAATAATGCATTGTGCTTTTGTTTTATTTTGATTTTCCGGTAAAGAAACAGATTCACTCAATGCTAAGCGGTGTCCGTCCGTAGCGATAACACGAACACCTTCTGAGTTAATTTCAAGATATGCGCCATTCAGAAAATAACGTACGTCTTGTAATGCCATTGCAAAATGAGTTTGTTTAAATAGCTTTTGAAAAATTTGACCCGGAATGTTTATTTCACAATAGGATTTCTGAATTTCAATATGTGGAAATTCAGCGGCGGATAGGGTAGGGAGCGTAAACTTTGCTTGATCAGATCTTATCTTAAGTAGTTGATTTTCTTTTGAAAATTCTATTTTTGAGTGCTCCGGCAAAGTTTTACAAATATCTAATAATTTGCTTGCGGGCACCGTCAGGCTACCCTCGCTGGCGGGTTCATCTAATGTGAATCGACAATTCAATTCAACTTCTAAATCGGTCCCTATTAATGTACATTGTTGGTTTTCAATCGTGATTAAAACATGTGAAAGAATAGGCAGTGTATTTCGTTTTTCAATCGCGCCTACAACAAAAGTCAGTGGTTTTAGCAAAACATCTCTATTGATTTTGAATTTCACGGCCAACCCCTTACTTTTTTGAAAATATGAACGTGAATTCAATCAGATTTTAATTCTAAGTGCTAGAGTAAATTAACTATAAATTCTATAAATGTGTAAGAGTGTGATATGCGAGATTTTCGTCTCAAGGTTTTTACAGAAGAGCAGCAACGTTTTGCTTATCCTAATTTTTGGGATTTTCTAGCATTGAGTTTTATTTTAGCTGTTTTTGTTTTAATTGCTTGGGGCGCCAAACAAATGGCCTTGCCTTATCAAGTGGGAGAGCGCTTACCCTTATCCTTATCACCCCATTATTTACCCCAATATGCTTTGCGTACCTTTTTACGGATGAACATCGCTTTATTGTTTTCACTTTTATTTACATTTATTTTTGCAAGCTGGGCCGCAAAAAGCCGGCGCGCTGAACAAATCATTATTCCCCTTATCGACGTCATGCAGTCCTTGCCTGTGATTGGCATGCTTTCTATTGCTATCGTAGGATTCATAAAATTATTTCCAGGCAGTTTACTGGGCCCTGAATGTGCTGCGATTTTTGCAATCTTTACAGCGCAAGTTTGGAATATGGCCTTGAGTTTTTATCAAAGCTTACGTACGGTTCCCGCAGAATTAATTGAAGCGACGCAGATGTTTCATCTGTCTGCATGGCAGCGTTTTTGGCGCGTCGAGGTGCCGTTTGCAGTGCCTGGTTTATTGTGGAATATGATGATGTCGATGTCGGCCAGTTGGTTTTTTTTAACAGTCGCCGAAAGTGTGACAGTCTCGCATCAAACGATCACCTTGCCTGGTTTGGGTTCTTATATTGGCCTTGCGATTCTGAAAGCAGATTTACATGCTGTTTTTTACGTTATTTTGACGATGATAGTCATGATTTTGGTTTACGATCAATTATTTTTTCGCCCCTTAATTTCATGGGCTGAAAAATTTCGTGTTGAACAAGAAACCACGGTGACACACAGTTTTTCTTTGCTTATTTTTATTTTGAAAAAGACCCGATTAATTCCTCGCATAGGTGTGCTATGGGCCAATATCACGGATAGAATTATTAATATTTCTATTTTTAGAAAAACCAGGAACAAAGAAAATAATTTTTATAAAACCAAGAAAAACTCTCACGATTATCTCTGGCAAGCCTTTATTGTTTTTTTATTATTAAGTTCTTTGAGTATATTAGCGTGGTTTATCTTCACTACATTATCATTACAGCAACTTCTTCACGTTGTGTTTTTAGGGGCAATTACTGGTTTGCGCGTGTTGGTTGTATTGATCGTTGCTTCGATAATTTGGGTGCCGATTGGTGTATGGATTGGCTTACGTCCGAAAGTTGCGGAGTTTGCACAACCGATCGTTCAGTTACTCGCGTCCTTCCCTGCTAATTTATTATTTCCTGTGGTTGTTTTGTTGATTGTTCGTTTTAATTTGAATGTGCAAATCTGGGTGACGCCGCTCATGTTGTTAGGGACGCAGTGGTATATTTTATTTAATGTGATTGCAGGGGCTTCCGCTATTCCTAAAGATTTAAAATTAGCGATTGATAATATCGGTGTAAGAGGGAGCTTGTGGTGGCGAAAATTTATTTTGCCCGGCATTTTCCCATATTATGTTACAGGTGCAATCACAGCAGCAGGTGGGGCGTGGAATACCAGTATCGTGGCAGAGGTGGCTTCTTGGGGAAAAACAACATTAGAGGCCACGGGCCTGGGTGCGTATATCACACAGTATTCTAGGCAAGGTAATTTCCCTTTTATTGTGTTGGGCATGAGTGTGATGTGTTTCTACGTGCTTTTATTAAATCGTTTAGTTTGGCGTAAATTATATAAATTGGCGATTAACCGATATTCACTCGAAGGGTAAAGATGCAAACACGTCCAGTCATTATTGAATTGAATGCGATTAATAAATCGTTTCAGCAAGCAGAACGTCAAGAATTATTGGTGCTTGATAATATTAATTTTAAATTGCATGAAGGAGAAATTGTTGCGTTGCTGGGAAAATCAGGTTCAGGAAAATCAACTTTATTGCGTATAATTGCAGGATTAATTCCTGCAAGCAGTGGTGATGTTTGGTATCGCGAAAGACCTGTTAAAGGGCCTGTCTATGGTATGGCAATGGTATTTCAAAGTTTTGCCTTGTTACCCTGGTTGACGGTGCTTGAAAATGTGGAGATCGGTTTGGAAGCGCTGGGAGTTTCAAGAGAAGAGCGTCGTGAAAGAGCATTGAAAACCATTGATGTTATCGGTTTAGATGGATTTGAAACGGCTTATCCAAAAGAATTATCTGGCGGGATGCGACAGCGTGTAGGCTTTGCCAGAGCCCTGGTGATTAATCCAGACGTGTTATTAATGGATGAACCTTTTTCAGCATTAGATGTATTAACCGCAGATAATTTACGAAGTGATCTTTTAGATTTATGGCAAGAAAAGAAAACGGACACCAAAGGTATTATTTTTGTAACACATAATATTGAAGAAGCAGTTTTTATGGCGGATCGTATTATTATTTTTGATAGTAACCCAGGGAGTATTCGTGCAGACTTGGTTGTGAATTTAGAGCACCCACGCAATGATCAAGATATCCCCTATCGAAAAATGGTAGATGAAATTTATGGATTAATGTTGTCTTTGCCGCAAGGCAAAAAGCAATCTTACGAACAAGATCTGAAATTACGAAGAATTGACTTGGCTTACCGCGTACCGGATGTGAATGTGTCTGAGCTAATGGGTTTGATTGAAATGATAAACAGTGCAGAATATCAAGGGCGTCTGGGAATGGCGGAATTAGCGGAAAGTTTGCATTTGAATGTCGATGATTTATTTCCGTTGGTGGAACTTTCCGAAATTTTTCGATTTTCACAAATTATCGAAGGAGAAGTAGAATTAACCTTGGCAGGAAAACTATTCGCAGAAGCCGATATCTTAGAGCGAAAAAAGATTTTCGCACGGCATTTAATTAAATATATTCCATTTGCCAAACGTATTCGTTGGGTTTTAGACGAGCGTCCGGGCCATCATGCTAGTCGAGAGCGGTTTTTAGCAGAATTAGAAGATTTTATGAGTGAAGCAGAAGCGCGGCATACCTTGAAAATAATTATTGAATGGGGGCGTTATGCGGAAGTTTTTGCTTATGATGATAAGACAGGCCTATTAAGCTTAGAGAATCCATAAGGGCACCTCTTTATTTCTTATGACTTTCTACTAGAAAAATAAAGAATAAAATAGTATCATTTCAAAATCAAGAAAAAATTTAGGGCACCTCTAAAAATTAGAAATTTTGCGTTAGGACGAGGCGCACTCATTTTTAACCGGCAGTTTACAAGCGAGTAAATGAGCACTTTAAAAATGAGTGCAACAAAGTTATAACGCAAAAAGGCAATTTTTAGAGGTGCCCTTTAAAAAGATTCTTTATAAAAATTAGAGGCATTATGGGGCGCGATCATCATAACCAAAATCATCAAAAAGCAGCAACATCTTCACTGTTTTCAGCAAAACAACAGAAACACAACGAGGCAGAGAAAAAACTCCAGAAAAAACAAGAAAAAAAAATAAAGAAAGAAGAAAAAAGGCAAACAGAACTCCTTGCGTTGGAACAAGAAATAAAAAATATAATAGAAAATCTATCGCCCCAGCACATCGGCCCGCTTGATCTCCATGCCCCCACCCTTCGCCTATTGCCTCAACGCATTGTTACTTTATTTAAAAAACTAGCCGACTCTCCTTTTCAGTCATCCGATGAATTAAATAAAAATCTATTAACTTCAGTTAAATCATTTTTAGAAAAAATCATTTCTGAGGTTTGTAAAGAATTAAATACTTTGTCTGAAAATATTATAAATTTCAATAAATCAACTAAATATAATTTTGAGTTAAATGAAGAAAATTGCGTTTGTATTCGGATTTCCTATCAAGCAACGACAGAAGAACTTCCTAAAATGCTTGAGATACTTTGCGAAGATCTTAATAAAAGAGAAAATTTTTTATTTTCCTGTGAGGCTATGTTTTCTGCTTTTGAGTTATATTTTGAAGCCTGCAACTATTTGAATTCAAGAAAAAACAGCCCTCAAAAAGAAGACCCCTCTTATTTGATAAAAGATTTATATCATCATTTTATAGAAAATTATTTTCATAAAATTATTAAAGATTATTATCTATTTTTTTTATTATTGGAAGGTGTTAACAATTCGCGTGAGGTACAAACAGCGGGTCCTAATTTATTTAAAGAAACCATCCTGTTTTTTACAGCCAAAGCGCTCACTTTCTCAATAAAAGCTTCCAAACTCAGTCCCGACTTAAGAAGTGAGCCATTCTTCACTGAGTATTATCCATTTTTTATATCTGCGAAGAAAAGTTTAAAAAACCTTTCTTTATACTACCGTTCTTATGGCTCAGATAGGAGAATAAAAGATTTCGAAGTGGAAGAAATGATACGTGTTTTAAGTGAAATTGAGGATCTGCGTAGAGCCGCTAACCCCTCTTTGGATATTTCCAGAAAAAATATTCAAGAGTGGTTTCAACAATCAAATGATAAAATAACCGAACTCTGCCAGTGCTTATCTTCTGCCAGACAAACATCTGAAGAGAGCCTAATGGAGCTTAAGCTTGATGAAGTAAGTTCACTACTCCTCTCATCTTTGGGAATTTATGAAAGTTTATCGAAGAGTTATCGTTATAAGCTATTGGATCTACTGAAAAACACCTTACATTTGATGGCAGTGATGTCAACGAGAAGCTTTTTATTGTTAGAAATGCCGCGTGGGCTCAAAGAAAGAATATTAGGTTATGCTGACTGGTTGGATGAAGCAGTACAAACAAGAATTGTTTTTTTGAAAAAAGAAAATCACGAAGATCATTTAAAGAAAATGTCTGTAGATAAGCTCGAGAGGCTCAACAAAAGGCTTGCTTTTCTATTTGAAAAATCTCAAGAAATTAAAGTATTGTCCGATGAACTATCGCTGTCTGTGAGTCAATATGAAATTCAGAAGATTATCCCTTCAGTTGATCTTTTAAATGGCTTGGTTTTTGTTTCTAATAAAATCTCAGAAATAATTAAAAAGAAAAAACAATCACAAACGCAACAAGAAAGAAAAATGATAGCGGCAGACCAGCATAGCCTTAAATTGCAAAACAACTTAATGAGTGAATTGGCACAACAAAAACAACAGAAATCAAATAAAGAAGATCGGCGCCGTCAGTTGCGAAGCGCATCACTGTGTTCTCATCAAAGCCTTCCTAAAAAAGCAGAAGAAAAAATTAATGAAAATAGCCACGATCTTGGTTTTCACGCGCCACAGCTTGTTGAAACTCTGCTGCAAAAAAATCCCTTTCAAGATTTTTGTGATGCACTATTTGAGCTTGTGAAGGAGAAAAAACATAGCGATGTGGTAGAAGATGCGTGGTTAAAATTGCTTGATAATATTGAGTGGTTTTATCAAGAAAAAAAACGAAGCACAAGCCAAGAAGAAGAATTTTTATTAGCAAAAATACTGGCATTACAAGCAGACATTCGAGTTTATTACATTCAAAAATGCCTAAAGAAAAAAGTAGTCATAGGGGACGATTCCCATCTAACAGATGTGATCACCCAATATCATCAGCATTGTCAAATAGCCATTGACAATTTAACAGCCGCCCTTTGTATTGTAGAGCAATATCAAGAAAATCCAGACAAACAAACATTTCAAGATTACCTTTCCGAGACACAAGATCATATAAAAAGTCTTATTACCTATCTTGAAGCAAAGTTTTCTGCAATCTTAGCGAATATCAAACCTACGAATACAATACTAAGCTCACCCAAAAAAAACTGGGAAGACTTTAGTGTTAAGGCCAAAACACGTGTCATCGCTAACACAGCACTTTACAACGTTTATTGTGTGGAGCTTGCGCAAAATCTTTTGCAAAGCTGCATCTATGCTAATTCTCTAGCGTTTTTAAAACGTTCAGAGGAAATCATTGACGACTTAGAAAAGAGAATGCCTTTTTTATTTAGATCTAAAAAATTTAATACCTTAAAGAAAATTCTTGAAGAAGTGCGCGACATGTTATTAGAAAAAATAGATTCGAGAAAAAGAGAAAATAAATTCTATCAAAAAATAAATCAGATGACCCAAGCTATTTTTAATCAGCAAGAAACATTGGAAGAAGTCATAGAGCGTATCAATGAGGGAAGAGAACACAACTTGCGATTTTATCCTACCACTGCTTCTGTTGAAAAAACAGAAAAGGAGAAGACGCTTGTCAAAGCTGAAATTCCCGTGGGGGGGGCGTCTGATGGTAGCTTAAATGGAAACGTTCTGATTGAGCAAAAACCGCAAGGTGTGGAAACACACATGAGGATTTTTGCGATTAAAGAAAGTTTTCAAATAACCTGCCAGCAAGATGAAAAAACAGATAGGCTTGTTTATCCATTGATAGTAGAGCGCCTCGGGCCCTACTTGGCCATATTAAACGAATTACACGCGCGGGCTTACGTTGCCTACATTCAAGGCGGGTGTTTGCGAGATTTAATTTTAAGTGGTGAAGCAGCCCGTCGGGAAGACATTGATATCATCAGCAATGCTCCCCCGGCGGAAATTCAAGCTATTTTTTCACGCTCGCTTGGCAATCCTTTTCTAGATAGTTTTTTAGTTAAACCCACCAAGCTTGAAAATGTTATGCAATTACGCCAACCGCGATCGACTCTTTTTTTTCAGGCACCACAAGATGATGTGAGGGTCGTTATTTATTTTGAAGAAAAGCTGCCGCATCTCTCTTTAGAAGAAATAGCACGACAACAAGATTTCAGTTGTAATCAATTATTTCTAGATAAAGAGGGGATTATTCATGTGCCTCTGGCTGACACGATGCAAGCACTTAAGCTCAAGCGATTAAATTTATGTAATGTAAAAATTAATAATGCGAAAGTTGTTTTGCGTGCTTTTTATTTTCATGCCAAATTAGACTTTGATCTAAGCCTCGTTTCTCCCTGCATCATGCTTTACCTTGAAGAAATAAATTATCGATCACAAATAACTTATTTGGAGTTTGTCATTCAGCTTGCTAAATTGATGAAATATGCAGACTATGGAAAAACATTAAATTTATTAGATGAGCATGGATTTTTGCAGCAAGTCTTTGATTTAGAAAACCTGGATAAAACGCAGGTGATAAATTACTGTCAGAAAATAAGTGGTCTGTGTTCTGATATGTTTAAGCCGTCTGTTTTGTTAGCGGCTTTAATTGCGAGCCAAGTTGAATCACTAGAACAAATGGAAATGTATTTATTGGAATGGCTACCGAGTTTCAAATCAGATCCTAGTTTTCTTGTAAATCAAGCGGTGCAAAATTTAAAAATGCTGGGGGCTTTGTTGAAGCCTGTTGCTTCATTTAAGTTAGCGGCTGCGTCGTTATAAAATTTAGAGATGCCCTTAACGTAAATCAAAAGTATTGAAAATTTGGGGCTCGCTTATTATTTCTTCCTCAACATTTTCCACGCGTGCCAGAGGTGGGCCAGCATATAGATACGTTTTAAATTCTGAAAGTATTATTTCACAAGCACAGGCGACGATTTCAACACGACCGTCTGGTAAATTGCGCACCCACCCTGTGATCTTTCTTTTTTTCGCTTGTTTTTCAACAAAAGCACGATACCACACGCCTTGCACCTTTCCTGAAATTAAATAATGTTTGCATACAGGTGTTGTCTGTTTCATGCGTAAAATTAAATTATCTTTCTCATACCATAACTCATTCAACCATTTTTGAAAGGTTTGCCGAAACTTTATATCATTTTCGTAATTTCCGAGTAATTCAGGGTGAATGGGGAGCAATCGTGTTTTAACAGTGATGCACTTCATCGTGCCACATAAAAACTGCCACGCACTTGCTTGCCCGGGAGGATAAATGAGGGTGACATCTAGCAGTTGATGCAAGTAATCTCCCATGATTTCTAACACAAAAGCAATGCCGCCGGCTTTAGGTTTTAATAAAAATTTAAAAGGAGAGCTTTGTTTTAAATTTTTTTCTTTTGTAAAGCGTGTGCCTTCACAAAAATTAATGATCGATGTGGGAATCGTTTTAAATTTTTCGCATGATTTTCGCGTGGTTTCAACATCTTTGCCTTTCATTTCAGGATGTTTTTTTAAATAATCTTTTGAGTATCGTCCCATGACAGGGAAGTGCAATGTTCGACAAGTTAAACCAAGAACAGGGATCCACAATAATTCTTTTTTTATAAAAAATTTTAATAAAGGAATTTTGCGATTAAAGACATTTCCCAAAATAATGATGTCTGCCCAGGATTGATGATTGGGTAGCACGAGGTACCAACCTTTGGGGTTAAGCTCATGCAAGTCGTCTGTTGCAAGTTTAACGCGAGAAATTGTTTTCATAATAAAACAATTTACATCAGCCCAATACGTTGGGAATCGATTCATGTGTTTATAAAAATATGTTCGCCAAGCATCCCAAGGAAATAAAATTCGAATAAAGGCAAATATGAAAAGTATCATTCCAAAAAAGAAAAGGTTAAAACTATAAGAAAAAAGCGCGATGATGCCGCGAAAAGATAAGAGGATTTTTTTTAACAAAACAAGCTCCTTAATTAAAAACTGGCTAATTATACTCGTCGAAGACGAAAATGCAGACTATTTTAAATCATTTTTCTAATGTTTTTAGAGAATTTTTCTGAAATTTTGTTACAATAGACGATTTTATGAATTCAGGAGAAAAACCGTATGGCGATGCCCGCTAATAAACGTTCGACGATGACACTTTATTCAAATTCAACGTGTCCTTCTAGCCATAAAGTACGTATTGTTCTCGCTGAAAAAGGAGTGACAGCAGAAATTATCAACGTGAGTTTGGATAAAAAGCCCGAGGAATTATGGGCCATTAATCCTGATGGTACTGTTCCTACCCTTGTTGATCGTGAGCTTATTCTTTACGAGTCTAACATTATTCTTGAATATTTAGATGAACGCTTTCCTCACCCACCTTTAATGCCTGTTTATCCTGTAGGGCGCGCGAAATTGCGTTTAATGATGTTTCGCGTTGAAAAAGATTGGTATGGTTTGATGAGAATGATCTTGTCGGGGACGGTGGCTTCAGAGGTGAGCAATGCGAAAAAAGAATTGAGAGAAGGTCTTTTAAGCGTGCTGCCTTTATTTGAAGGAGATGCTTATTTCTTAAATGATGATTTTTCATTAATAGATTGTTGTCTTGCTCCTCTACTTTGGCGTTTATCTTATTTAGGAATTGATTTAGGTGCCAAAGGCAAGGCGATTTATGCTTATGGTGAACGTCTATTTTCAAGAAATGCTTTTAAGGCCAGTTTAACGGAAAATGAGGAAGAAATGAGGAAAGTAACATGACATCAACGAAACCCTATTTATTACGGGCTTTTTATGATTGGATTGTTGATAACCATTTTACACCTTATATTGCTGTTAATGCAGATTTTCCCGGGACTTTAGTGCCTCGTCAATATGTCGAAGGGGGTAAAATTACACTTAATATTTCTGCTGCTGCCGTTCGCAATCTTGTTTTAAATAATGAAACAGTGCATTTTAGTGCTCGTTTTTCAGGGGTTTTGAGCCAAGTGATTATCCCCATGAAAGCAGTGTTGGCCATTTATGCCCGTGAAAATGGGGGTGGCATGGTTTTTGGAGAAGAAGAAAATAATGGCAAAGATGACAAAGGGGGTAATCCGCCGCCTGATAAAGGCGGTAAACCAAAGTTAACAATCGTGAAATAAACTATAATAGAGCTTACATAAATAAATCCTACATTTATTAATTTTCTTCCCGTGTTAAGGGTATCCCTATGCATCTCACTGCCCAAAAAAGACTATCGCAGATAGGTTGGTATGAGTGGGTTTCTTTGCCACAACTGGGGCTTCCTGCCATCTTAGCAAAAATAGACACAGGTGCAAAAACATCGGCGCTTCACGCTTATCGTATTGAAACAGTAGAGAAGAAAGGTGCGACCTTTGTTTCGTTTAGCCTTCATCCTGAACGGCATTCAATAAAATCTGTGGATTGCGAAGCTGAGCTTTTTGATCGGCGTGTTGTGATGGATTCGGGTGGGCATGTTGAAGAACGTTATGTCATTAAGACCTTATTGGTTTTAGGCGAACAAACTTGGCCGATTGAGGTTACCTTAACAAATCGCGATACCATGAGTTTTCGTATGTTGTTAGGGCGTACCGCATTACGGAATCGATTTATTATCAATCCTGCCAAGCAATGTTTAATGGGTAAAAATAAAAAAAAGAGGCAATCATGAAAATCGCAATACTTTCTCGACGTTCCCAACTTTACTCTACTCGTCGTTTGGTAGAAGCAGCAAAAGCGCGTGGTCATACGGTGCAGGTGATCGATACGCTGCGTTGCTATATGAATATCGCATCACATAATCCAGGTATCCATTATCGAGGTCAGAGTTTAGAGGGATTTAATGCGGTGATTCCTCGTATTGGTGCCTCCATTACATTTTATGGTGCTGCTGTGTTACGGCAATTTGAAATGATGAATGTGCCCACGATCAATAGCTCGCTTTCAATTACGCGTTCACGCGACAAACTTCGTTCTTTCCAATTATTTTCTAAGCGAGGAATAGGATTGCCTGTTACGGGTTTTGCAGATTCACCGGATGATATTGATGATCTAATTAAAATTGTAGGGGAGCCTCCCTTGGTTATAAAACTTGTGGAAGGTACGCAAGGGATCGGTGTTGTATTAGCAGAAACAAAACAAGCCGCGCAGAGCGTGATAGAAGCTTTTTTAGAATTAGATGCGCATATCATGGTTCAAGAATACATTAAGGAAGCACAAGGCAAAGATATTCGTTGTTTTGTTGTAGGAAAAAAAGTAGTGGCGGCGATGGCTCGGCAAGCAAAGGGGGGAGAGTTTCGATCGAATTTACAGCGGGGCGGTAAAGCAAAATTAATTAAAATCACGCCCGAAGAGCGCAAGATGGCATTACGCGCAGTAAAAATTATGGGATTGGATGTTGCTGGTGTGGATCTCCTGCGATCCAATCGTGGGCCGCTCGTGATGGAAGTGAATTCGTCGCCCGGTTTAGAGGGGATAGAAAAAGCAACAGGAAAAAATGTGGCAGGTATGATTATCCAATATTGTGAAAAACAGGCAAAAAAAAGAAAAAACCATCAAGCGCTGGGATAAAAAGTTCGTGCGCTTTGGGGTTTGTTACCTGTAACTTCGCTTTTAAAAGTAGGTTACTGTCATTGCGAAAAAATGCGTTCTGTGATTTTGAAAAAAGCCAGAAGGTTCACGCATTTTTGAAGCAATCCAGTGCGCAACTAAATAAGAACTCAGCGCCGGATTGCCACGAAAAACACAAGAAAGATCTCTCTTCTTTTTG
>MGYM01000025.1:22555-26545 GCA_001801745.1 Gammaproteobacteria bacterium RIFCSPLOWO2_02_FULL_38_11 | reverse complement strand
GGCCTTGCGTGATGATGTAGAGCGTATTGAGGCGAAGCTGTTGATATTAGAAGAATCAAGTTAAACCCAGTAGAAAATACAGAAATTAAGTAGCCACACCTGTGCTGTCGTTGCGAGAAAAACACATCCCTTATTTCAAAAAGAAGAGAAATCCTTCTTGTGTTTTTCGTGGCAATCCAGAGCTGAGTTCTTATTTAGTAGTGCACTAGATTGTCTTTCAAAAATGCGTGAATCTTCGTGTTGCTGCGATCAGAGAAGTTTATGAAATACAGTCTAAAGATCTTGTTCATGATATAAAAGACAAAATGATCCAAGAACCCAACTTTTTTGAAGAGGGGGGCTCTTGGGCACATTCTCTTTGTGTTATGAATGAGTTTTATACCATCGCTAAGATGACGCATCTCCCTTTTTCTAATGATCTTAAATTATTGTATATTGATGTTTGTAATGAGGCAGGATCAAAGGTTTCTCTGCGGGATCAAAATCTAAAAAAAGAATTTGAAATCGAGTTATCGACTGTCAAAAGCCCTACATTAAAAATGTGACGCAAAGTTAATGCCGTCTTTGTGCTGCGAGTGTTTGTATCTTCATGGAAGGAGTATAGAAAAACGCATATCTTCTGAGATGAGAGAAGAAGCCGCGCTGATACCGTTCACATTATTATTAAATCAAATTATTGCTGATGTGCCTGCTTTGTTGATCATTAATTTTAAAAAAACCCAAGCTCTTAAGGGTTGAAATTTGTCACAAAATTTACTATAATTTGTGACAAATTGGGGGTCCCTAATGAAAGCTATTCAAACTATTCGCACTTATATTAATTCCTTGCCTAGGGGTAAACCTTTTATGGCAAGTTCCTTGCGAAACAGGGCTTCTTCTGAAAATATCCGCCAAATATTATCTCGGCTTGTAAAGAAAGGGGAGCTTTGTCGTGTAACGAGAGGTGTTTTTGTAAAACCTAAAGAAGTGCCTTATCTAGGAAAAGTATTACCTGCGCCTGAAGAAATTATTAAAATGATCTCTAAAAAATCAGGCGAAATGATTACTGTTCATGGCGCTGAAGCCGCAAGAAGATTGCAGCTAAGTACGCAGACACCTGTGAAACCTATTTTTTATACCACAGGATATTCCAGGCACATCAAGATAGAGAATACTCAAGTTATTCTCAAGCATAGGAGTCATCGAAAGTTAGTGAAGCCAGGAACTCTGGTTGGTTTAGTCATTTCTGCATTGTGGTATATGGGAAAAAAGCATGTAAATACTATTGTAATTAAAAAAATAAAAAATCAAATTTCTCCTGAACAATTTACTGAAGTACTTAAAAATGTGAATCGAATGCCAGCTTGGATGGCTCAGAATTTTTCTGCTTATCAGAAGGATCAAAAACATGTCAGATAGTTTTTTTTCTTTAGCTAAGAAAATCCAGCGAGACATATTGAGTGGGGCGGGAATAAAACTAAAAACACGATCATTTATCTTGGAAAAAGATATTTGGATATGTTGGGTTTTAAAAAAATTATTTTCATTGCCAGCAACGATGTCATTTAAGGGGGGCACCTCGCTTTCTAAAGTTTATGGACTGATTAGAAGATTTTCAGAGGATTGTGATATCACCTTTGATTATCGTAACTTTATATCAGAAGAAGCTTTACTCGCAGGGCTAAGTAAAACGGCTTTAAAAAAGTTAAGTCAATCATTGAAAATGGTAGTAAAGCAATATTCATATAACGTTGTGTTACCTTATTTTCAAGACAGAATAAAAGAAGAATTTAAAAATGAAAATTTTAAAATTACGCTCAGTGATGATGGAGAACAACTAAGGATTTATTATCCAAGCTTGTTTAATGAAACTGAAAGTTATTTGAAAGATCATGTTTTTATTGAATTTGGTGGGAGAAATAGTGCTAAGCCGAGTGAAACACATATTGTGAAAACAACCCTTTCTCAAGTTGTTGACGACATCGATTTGCCTATCGCAAAAGTGCAGGTACTTTCACCCTTGCGTACTTTTTGGGAGAAAGCTACGTTAATGCACGTGGCATGTCATAGAGGGAATTTATCTGATAGCCCAGACCGATTTTTTCGGCATTGGTATGATCTTGCTATGTTAACTCAATCATGGGTGGGTGAAACAGCGATTCATGAACGAAAGTTACTTGAGGATGTTGTTTATCATAAATCTCTTTTTTTTAATTCTAGCTATGCTTGTTATGACGATTGTTTAAATAAAAATATAAAATTGATCCCAAGCGAAGAAGAGATAAAGAAATTAGAAGATGATTTTTCTAAAATGAAAGAATCAGCGATGTTTTATGAAACACCTTTATCATTCCATGAAATTATTGATGTTCTCAAAAAACTAGAAGAAAAAATTAATACGTAATTTATCTATGGTTAGCTTCAACTTGAGCTGGCGAAATATGCTGCTTGGGCATATGCTTCGCTCGCTTCTGCTACGGTCTTGTCAGAACTTTAAATTTCTAATTTTTATATGCGCTGGCCGTGTCAGAGAAGTTTATGAAATACAATCTAAAGATCTTGTTCATGATATAAAAGACAAAATGATCCAAAAACCCAACTTTTTTGAAGAGGGGGGCACTGGGGCACATTCTCTTCGTGTTATGAATGAGTTTTATGCCATCGCTAAGATGACGCATCTCCCTTTTTCTGATGATCTTAAATTATTGTATATTGATGTTTGTAATAAGGCAGGTTCAAAGATTTCTCTGCGGGATCAAAATTTAAAAAAAGAATTTGAAAGCGAGTTATCGAGCGTCAAAAGCTCTACCTTAAAAAAATGAGGGTCGAGCAGATGTTGCTGCTGTGCTACTCGACGATGCAGAGGATGATGCGCTGGATAATCGGACGGCTGATTCAGCTTGGGTAACTTGAATTTTTAATTTTGTAATAAAGCAGTACCAAGCACCAAAATCGTCTCTCAAACTTTGACTTGCATTGCTTGGTAGAGAATCCCATGATGTTTTTTCTAGGCAGGCAATTAAATCTTTAAGCAGTGTGAGCCAGGTATTTTGTTTGTCGACAGATTGATGACGAAAGCTATCAATGCTCTCTTGAAAATAAATAGCTACCATATCTGAGGGGGAAATAGAGGTGTTTGTGACAAGCTCTAATGTGGAAATGATGAAATGGCTTAGTTCAGGAGCAATCTCTACTAGTTGCTGTCCATAGTCCTCTACTAACATCGGACCGTTGTTTTTCTCTAGGTTACGAAAAAGTTCTTGCCATAGACGGATGTAATTTTCTGGATTATTCAGGCCTAATGTAATTAATATTTTTCGGTCAAGAGAAGTCAGTTTTGTGGCTACATTTTTTAAAAGTAGTGTAAATAATTTTTCTGAAGAAGCTAAAAATTCGTGGCTGAAATCATGAGTAGAAGCAAGGTGAGATAGGCTTTCGGTCTGTTTAACCCTAGGTTTTGGTAATTTTTTTAAGAAAGATTCTGTTTTTTTACGGAAGGCATAAAATATTTTTTCACAAATATCTTGTATTTTTTCAGCATGAGATAATATGTCACTTTCATGTCCTGCCAGCAAATAAGGAGGTATTTTTTCTGTTACTTCTCTTTTTATTAAGACAGCGTCGCCCCCAAAAAGAGAAGGAATTTTTTTTATATAACTTTCGGGTGTTCCTTCTCCTAAGAATTTTTTTATTTCTTCAAAAAATTCTGGAGAATCGCTCGCAATTAAAGAAGATAGTCGAGTTATATTATTAATCAGATCTTCGGTTAACGTAAAAAGTCTATCAAGAGGCGAGAGGGTATTGCTAGCTTGAAATTTTAGTCGAGTGTTGAAAGTATGTTGTAGCCATGAACTCCATGATTTCTTTAGCTCTTCTTTTTCTTTTTCTAATTGTTGCTGTAATACTTGTAATTCTTTATCTAGATTTTCTTGTTCCGAACGATAAGACGAAGGGAAAAACATGCTGGCTCCTGAAAATAAAAAATGGGCTAAAGTTTTCAAATTTGAATCA
>MGYM01000025.1:409-22507 GCA_001801745.1 Gammaproteobacteria bacterium RIFCSPLOWO2_02_FULL_38_11 | reverse complement strand
AGGATTCTTGGGTTCTAACTTCGCATCGTCATGGGTAAGGGGTATAGCTTCGAGCAGCTGCCTTCTTAAGATCTTCCCCACGGGGGTTTTGGGCAGAGACTCACGAAATTCAATAAAATGCGGAATTTTGTAACCGGTTAGTTGAGAACGACAATAAGCAATGATCTCTTCTTCTGTGAGAGAAGGATCTTTTTTAACGATGAATGCTTTGATCGCTTCACCAGAGGCGGCATCTTTAATGCCTATAACACCAGATTCTAAAATTTTGGGATAGGTATTTAAAACTTCTTCGATTTCATTAGGATAAACATTAAAACCTGAAACTAAGATCATTTCTTTTTTTCTGTCGATTAATTTAATAAATCCCTTTTCTGTTATTAAAGCGATATCCCCTGTTTTAAGCCAAGCATCAGGGGTGAGTACTTTTGCTGTTTCTTCGGCTTGCTTCCAATAACCTTTCATGACTTGAGGTCCTTGCACCCATAGTTCGCCTATCTGATTGATCGATAGCTCATTGCCCTCATCGTCACGAATGCTCACGTTCGTGGAAGGAATGGGAAGCCCAATCGTATTATTGTGAGCAGTGAGATTAAGCGGATTGATGGTGACAGCCGGGCAGGTTTCAGTAAGCCCATAAGCTTCTAATAAGGGTTTTCCTGTAACCGCTTCCCAACGCTCAGCCACACTGTTATTAACGGCCATGCCGCCGCCTAAGGTTAATTTCATATGACTGAAATCACAGTTCTTAAATTTTGGGTGATTTAATAAGGCGTTGAAAAGCGTGTTTACGCCGGTGAGCGTGCTAAATTTTGCATGCGCAATTTGTTTTATTAACGTTTTCAAATCACGCGGATTTGTGATTAAAATATTTTTTGCGCCCAGCGCGATAAAAGTCAAACAATTCGCTGTTAGTGAAAAAATATGATAGAGCGGGATTGCTGTGACAATGATTTCCTTTTTTTCTGTCATAAAAGGATCAATCCATGCATTGTTTTGTAATATGTTGGAAATCATATTGCGATGCGTCAACATAGCGCCTTTGGCAATGCCTGTTGTGCCACCGGTATATTGTAAAAAAGCAATATCCTGACGCGCGATTGCGACAGGATCTAAAGTTAATTGAGCGCCTTCTTTTAACGTATTTTTAAAAGCAATAAAAGGAAATGAAATCAGTGGGATTGTTTTCTTAATATATTTTAATATGACATGCATGAGGGTGGCTTTTAGAGGGGGGAAGAGATCGCCAAAGCGTGTGACGAGGATATGTTTTACAGACATTTTATGGAGTGATGCTTCTACGGTGTGAGCGAAATTTTCTAACACAAGCAACGCACTCACGTCCGCATCATTAATTTGATGAACTAATTCTCGTGGGGTATAGAGAGGGTTCACATTGACAACGATCAAGCCTGCACGTAAAGCACCGATAAAAGCCACGGGGTATTGCAGTAAGTTAGGGAGCATAATGGCAAAGCGTTCCCCCTTTTTTAATTTTAATTTTTTTTGCAAATAGGCTGCGAAATTTTTTGATAGTTTATCTAAAGTCCCGTATGACATGACTGTATTATAATTAGAAAAAGCAGGTAAATTATGATATTTTTCCATGTTGCTTGTGAGGAGATCTACAAGCGAGCTGTATTGATCAGGATTAATTTCATAAGGGACGCCCTGAGGGTAAGAATTTAACCAAATCTTTTCCATGCTTGTCTTTCCTTTAGGGATGCAGAATATGATAGGACTTATGCAAAACACAAAATATAAGGCTTAATGCTTATGGACACAATCTCTGAAACGATAATTTCACAAACCCAAGCTTTTCAACTCAAAGGGAGCTTATTCACATTAACTGCAATACAGTTACATACGACGCAGCTTGATTTGATTCGGACGCAGCTTTCACAACAAGCACAACGCTCCCCTGATTTTTTTAAAAATATCCCGGTGATTATTGAATTACAGAAAGTAAATGCCAGCGATATCAGCTTAAATTTCGATGAACTCAAGCTTCTTTTTGGTGAATTTGGTTTAATTCCCGTGGGCGTACGAGGAGGGAATGCATTACAAATAGAGGCGGCGATGCAAATGGGGTTTGCGATTCTATCGAATTCAAATCATCAAAATCAGGAATTATATTCAAAGAAATATCAGACAAAAACAAAACTTGTGGCACATCCTGTGCGTTCAGGACAGCAGATTTATGCCAAGCACGCGGATTTAATTGTAACGGCGCCTGTGAGTGCAGGCGCAGAATTGTTAGCAGATGGACATATCCATGTTTATGGTATTTTACGTGGACGTGCTTTAGCGGGTGTTTCCGGAGACAAATCGGCTCGCATTTTCTGCCGAAGTTTATCTGCCGAATTAGTTTCTATCGCGGGATATTACTGGGTAAATGAAGATTTGAAAGTGCCATTTGATCGTGAAGGGGTACAAATTTATTTAAAAGAAGATCGATTACAACTAGGAGCTCTGTAATTTCGTGGAATATAAAGACTATTATAAAATTTTAGATGTTGAGCGCGGTGCTTCATTAGAAGAAATTAAAAAATCTTATCGTCGCTTAGCGAGAAAATATCACCCCGATGTCAGTAAAGAAAAAAACACAGAAGAAAAATTTAAAGACGTGGGCGAAGCTTACGATGTCTTGCAAGATCCTAAAAAACGAGAAGCCTATGATCGTTTAGGTAATCAATGGAAGGCCGGTGAACAATTCACGCCGCCGCCAGGATGGCAATTTGAAAATGGATTTTCAGGTGCGAATTTTTCAGAAGGAGAGGCTTCTGCCTTCAGTGATTTTTTTGCAAGTTTGTTTGGTGGCGGGGTTCCTTTTGAATTTTCATCGCGACGTGCACACACACATCAGCGCCAACGTCCGCCGATGCGTGGTCAAGATATTCATACAAAATTAACAGTAACATTAGAGGATGTATTTCAAGGTGCAACAAAAGAATTAAGCTTGGCGTTGCCAGGACAAGTTTCTCCAAAAACCTTACGCGTTAAAATTCCCAAAGGTATTTTAGAAGGGCAACAAATTCGTCTTGCCGGGCAAGGTGCATCTGCTTATCAAGGAGGGCAAGCGGGCGATCTTTTTATCGAAGTGACGTATGCGCCCCATTCTTTATTTAACATTGAAAAATCTGATATTTATTTAAAAACACCGATCACGCCATGGGAAGCAGCCTTGGGGGCGAGTATCTCAGTGCCCACCCTGGGAGGGCAAGTGGAAGTAAAAATTCCCGCAGGTACGCAAAGCGGGCAGAAGCTGAGATTAAAAGGCAGGGGTATTCCTTCAAAAACACTAGGTGATCAATATCTTTTATTAGAAATTATGACGCCACCGGCCAACACAGAAGAGATAAAGCAATTTTATAAAACGATGGAAACGACATTACCTTTTGATCCGCGCAAAGGATGGTAATCATGAAAGAATTAATGCAAGGTGAGTTACTCGATGAAGATGTGTTGATGAGCATAAATGACTTAAGTCACTTATGTCATATTGAGCCCCACTTTATCATAGAGCTTGTTGAGTATGGTGTATTGGAACCGCGTGTAGATCAGAGAGAAGAATTGTTTTTTTCTGGAGAAAACATCGGACGCATTCAAACGATTTTGCGTTTAACGCAAGATTTAGAAGTCAATCTTTCGGGTGCAGCTGTCATTGTTGAGTTGTTGGAAGAGTTAGACAAACTACGTAGCAAAATACACTGTTTAGAGCGACACTTTAACTCAAAGTGAAAACACAGTATCATCAAAAAATCCATTATTAAAAAATAAGGACATTGTTTTATGGCGAAGATTATTGTTGTGACCTCTGGGAAAGGGGGAGTAGGAAAGACAACCTCTAGCGCTGCAATCTCGACGGGTCTTGCTTTGCGTGGTTTTAAAACGGTTGTGATTGATTTTGATGTGGGATTACGAAATCTAGATTTAGTCATGGGTTGCGAGCGTCGTGTGGTTTATGATCTGATCAATGTTGTTAATGGCGAATCGAGCTTAAGACAATCTTTAATTAAAGATAAGCGCACAGAAAATCTTTATATCCTTCCTGCTTCTCAAACGCGTGACAAAGATGCGCTAACAAAAGAAGGGGTAGAGCGTGTTATCAACGAATTGCGAAATGACTTTGATTACATTGTTTGTGATTCGCCGGCGGGTATTGAAAAGGGCGCCATGATGGCTTTGTATTTTTCTGATATTGCGATAGTTGTCACGAATCCTGAAATTTCTTCTGTCAGAGATTCAGATCGCATATTAGGGATCTTATCAAGCAAATCGCGTCGTGCGGAGCAAGGGATGGACGGGGTTGTCGAACATTTATTATTGACGCGTTATTCCCCTGAGCGTGTTGTCAGAGGCGACATGTTAAGTGTAGAAGACGTTAAAGAAGTGTTGGCGATTCCTTTATTGGGTGTGATACCTGAATCACCTGCTGTATTACGTGCCTCTAACTCAGGCGAGCCTGTGATTTTAGATGCGCCCAGTGATGCAGGGCAAGCTTATGCGGATGCGGTTTCGCGTTTATTAGGAGAGACTGTACCTTTTCGTTTTATCAAACCGCAAAAGAAAGGGATTTTTCGCCGTTTATTTGGTAAGGCAGAGGAGACGACCGTATGACATTAGTAGATTTTCTAGAAAAATTGCTTGCGCGTTCTCGCAAAGGACACAACACTGCCAAACTTGCCAAAGAACGTTTACAAATTATTGTTTCGCACGAAAGAAAGCAAAGCAGTCCTGATTTTCTGCCCTTGTTACAACAAGAATTAATTAATGTGATTGCCAAATACGTCAAGATTGACAAAGATCAAGTTAAAGTTGAGCTTGAACGTTCAGGTGATTGTTCCATCCTCGAACTCAATGTCACCCTCCCTTCTTCCAAAATGGAAATGGAAAACACAGCTTAAAAGCACAACTAATACAAAATTTTTGACAAAAACACTCTCTTAGTCTAAAATTTTTGACATATTTCCTTGAAAAATGCTTTTTAATGAAAAAAATTTCACAAAACACCTGGCCTGAAATAGTTTTTTCTTCTTCTGACAGTGCCGAATCGCAAGCCATTCACCGTGCGGTAAAAGTAGGTGTTTTACGTAAAATAGCCCCGCGTGTTTACACTTCAAATTTCCATGACGCCATAGAAAAAATCATTTTACGTCATCATTGGTTGATTGTTTCCACGCTTTTCCCGGGAGCTGTTATCAGTCATCGTACTGCACTTGAGATGAGGCCATCAAAAAACAACCTTGTTCTTACTTATAAATACAATAAGAAAATAACGCTTCCTGGATTGACAATCCGATTCATAAAAGGGCTGGGGCCTCAAAAAGGAGATACTGCTTTTTTAAAAAATCTTTATTTCGCGTCGCAGGCACGTGCCTTGCTTGAGAATTTACAGCCGAGTCGAAAAAAAGATAATTTCGAAAAAACGGTATCTCATCAAGAAATAGAAGCGTTGCTTGATAAAATATGCCGCGTATACGGCATAAAAGAACTTAACATTCTTCGTGATAAAGCAAAGGTGCTTGCTGAAAAATTAAAAATGAAAAAAGAATTTAAAGCTCTTGATGATTTAATAGGTGCTTTTCAAGGTACAAAAAATAAAAAACATTTGAAATCACCTGTTGCGCGTGCACGAGCACGAGGCCTCCCTTATGATCCTGTTCGATTAGTTTTGTTTGCAGATTTAGCGGCACATATTAAAAAAAGTATATTGCCCATCATAGATGAAAAGAGAGTTAGTAAGGAATCATTAAAAAATTTAGCTTTTTTTGAGGCTTATTTTTCAAATTATATTGAAGGAACGGAGTTTGAAATTTCTGAAGCTTCTGAGATTATTTTTCATCATAAAATTATCTTCGGACGCGCTGAAGACTCGCATGATATTCTGGGCACTTTTGAAATTGTTTCGAATACTCAAGAGATATCTTGTGTTCCAGATTGCCCTGAGCGGTTAATTCAATTATTACAGCATCGTCATAAGAAATTACTTTCCGTGCGTGAAGACAAACATCCTGGAAAATTTAAATTAAAAACCAACCGTGTTGGAAATACAGTATTTGTTGAACCTGAATTAGTGAGAGGAACAATAGAAGAAGCGTTCAAGTTATATGAAAGTTTAGCGCCGGGGTTGCCGAGAGCTTGCTTTATGATGTTTTTGGTTTCAGAAATACATCCTTTTACGGATGGGAATGGACGGCTTGCGCGTATCATGATGAACGCTGAATTAGTCCATGAAAAACAAGTGCGCATTATTGTTCCGACAGTGTACCGAGAAGATTATTTATTAGCATTGCGTCGTTTAAGCCGGAGTCATGATCCTGACCCTTATCTTCGAATGTTGCTTCGCGCCCAATTATTTACATCCAGAATCGACTTCTCACAATATATAAAAGCCTTGCATCAATTAGAAAAATGTCATGCTTTTGACCTGCCGCAGGATGCAAAATTAAAAATTAATCCACTTTGATTTTTTGAAAAATTGAAAAAAATTAAAATTAGGACTATACTCCTAAAATAATGTATTTTTTTGGGAGTATAGTCCTAATGCTAGATTCTCTTAAATTGATTTTTGAGCGATTATTAGCGAATGTAAAGATAGACCATTACCGGTTTTTGTACCATAACTTTGATTTAAGTAATCGATTGATTGGTTTGGTGGGACCCCGGGGTGTAGGAAAAACAACGCTTTTACTTCAACTCATTAAAAATCACTTAATCAACAAAAAACGTGTATTCTATTTTTCAGCTGATCACATTTATTTTGAAAAAATATCCTTGTATAAGTTTATTGAAGAAATGTACCTTACGGAAGGTACGGAAATATTTTTTATTGATGAAATACATAAGTACCCGCGCTGGGATCGTGAGTTAAAGAATTTATATGATGGATTTCCGAAGTTACGTTTGATCTTCTCGGGTAGTTCAAGTCTGGATTTAGTAAAAGGAAGTTATGATTTATCCAGGCGTGCAAAGATGTATTATTTGCCGGGGATGTCATTTAGAGAATACTTGAATTTTAGTTTAGAAGAAAATTTAAAATCTTTCTCATTCAACGAATTCCTTGAGAATTACAAGAAGTTGGACTCAATTATTGCGAAGGTTCCAAAAATAAAAGGGCATTTTCAAGCGTATTGCAGTCATGGATTTTATCCTTTCTTGTTTGAGGACCCCTTGAGTTATCATGAAAGAATATGGCGTGTTATAGAAAAGACGATTTATGAAGATGTCTCTGGATTTTATAGTTTAAAAACAGAAAATCTACATATTTTTAAAAAAATATTATTTTTTATTGCAGGGATCAAACCGGGTGGTGTATCTATTCATAATCTTGCAAAGAATCTTTCGGTAGATGATAAAACCATTTTAAATTACTTGAATATATTGCAAGAATCAGGGCTTGTTACGATGATTTATCCTGCCGGCGTAGGCAATCAGAGTTTAAGACGACCTGAGAAATTCTTTTTAAGTAATACAAACTTATATTTTTCACTTGAATCACAATTGTCTAGCCATGATAGTGAGTTGGGTACGATACGAGAATTGTTTTTTCTGCAATCATTGACGGGTGCAGGTATAGATGTCTCTCATAGTAAGTCGGGGGATTTTGCAGTAGGAAAAACGATTTTTGAAATAGGTGGAAAGAACAAAACGCAAAAACAAATAAAAGGACTCAAGCAAGCGTTTATTGTAAAGGATGACATTTTTATTTCGCGAGGCCGTGAAATACCGCTGCTTTTTTTTGGGTTTTTGTATTAGTTGTTCGTGGGAAACGCGGCCTGTAATGATAAAAGCGGAGTGTAGCCTGTAACTCGCTGCGCGAATTACAGGAAATGATTTTATCAAACCTCAGCTAAATTCCCTTTTTTCTCTAACCACTCTCGACGATCAGTCGCCCGTTTTTTTGCAAGCAACATATCTAACATTTTTAAGGTTTCTTCTTCATTATCGAGTGTCAGTTTGAGCAAGCGTCGCGTATCAGGTGCCATGGTGGTTTCGCGCAATTGCAAAGGATTCATTTCACCTAAACCTTTGAAGCGTTGAACGGAAGGTTTCACTTTTTTATTTGTTGCAAGTCTGTCTAAAATTCCTTTTTTTTCATCTTCATCTAAAGCGTAAAAGACCTCTTTGCCCGCATCAATGCGGTATAAGGGAGGAAGCGCTACAAATAAATGGCCGGCATCGACCATGCCACGAAAATGTTTTGTGAAGAGAGCACAAAGCAAGGTTGCGATGTGTAAACCATCTGAATCGGCGTCGGCCAGAATACAAATTTTTTGATACCGCAAATTTTCTAAATGATTTGAACCGGGGTCAATGCCAATCGCAATGGCGATGTCATGAACTTCTTGTGATGCCAGTACTTGATTGGAAGAGATTTCCCAGGTATTTAAAATTTTTCCGCGCAGCGGCATCACGGCTTGAAATTCACGATCGCGTGCTTGTTTTGCAGAGCCGCCAGCAGAATCACCTTCCACTAAAAATAATTCAGTACGCGCGGGATCTTGCAATGTGCAATCGGCTAATTTTCCAGGTAAAGCAGGGCCTTGTGTAATCTTTTTGCGTTCTATTTTTTTGCTTTGACGCAATCGTTTTTCGGCGTTACTGATGATGAATTCTGCCAAGGACTTTGCCAAAAGCACGTGTTGATTCAACCACAAACTAAAAGCATCTTTTAGGGTGCCTTGTACAAACGCCGCTGATTCGCGTGAAGTTAAACGTTCTTTGGTTTGGCCGGAAAACTGAGGGTTTTGCATTTTGACTGAAAGAACATAATGGCAGTGTTCCCACGCATCCTCTGGCGTCAGTTTCAAGCCACGCGGCAATAAGTTATGTAATTCACAAAACTCACGTAGCGCATCTAATAATCCGGAGCGAAGCCCATTAACGTGTGTGCCGCCTTGCAAAGTAGGAATGAGATTCACATAACTTTCCATCACTCCTTCATCTGCTTCATTGTCAGGTAACCAACACAAAGCCCAATCCACTTCCTCGCCTTCTCCTTTAAATGATCCGGTGAAAGATTCGGGCGGTAAACACGGATTTTGTTTGATGGCTTCTGTTAAGTAATCTAATAAACCGTGATCATAATGCCAGCTGATTTCTTCTTTTGTATTTAAATCTTTTAGATGGACAGACAAGCCTGGACACAGAACGGCTTTAGCGCGTAGCAAGTGTTTGAGCTTAGGCAAAGATATTTTGATGGAATCAAAATATTTTTCTTCGGGCCAAAAGCGAATTGTTGTACTTGAATTGCGTTTTGAAGAAGTATCGACGACTTTTAATTCGCTGGCTTTATCGCCGTGTGTAAAACGCATGTGATAGGTTTTTCCATCTCGCTTTACCCACACTTCCAATTTTTTTGAAAGTGCATTGACAACGGATACGCCCACGCCGTGCAAGCCACCTGAAAATTGATAATTTTTGTCATTGAATTTTCCGCCGGCGTGCAGACGTGTGAGGATGAGCTCCACGCCTGAAATTTTTTCTTCGGGATGTTTATCGACGGGCATACCGCGTCCATCGTCTTCTACCTCGATAGAACCATCGATGTGAAGCGTGACATGAAGTTGTGTCGCGTGACCTGACAAGGCTTCATCCACGCTGTTATCCACGACTTCTTGAATTAAGTGGTTGGGGCGTGTGGTATCGGTATACATCCCTGGGCGTTTTTTTACAGGGTCTAAGCCGCTTAAAACCTCAATGGCCTTTGCTGTGTAGGAAGAAGCGCTCATTTAAAAATTCCAAATTATTAAGGTTTTATTAAGTTTAGTGAGCTTTATTAGAAAAGCAATAAATTAATTATTTGTTTTTTCAAATAATAACTTCAATTTCATATTGATTTAAGGTGGGGCCACTATAATAAAACACATTGAATGATAAACAGAGAGAGAGTTTTTATGCTGACTGATAAAGAAAGAAGTGATAGCTTTAGTTCTACTAGTAGTGGAACAACGGCGCCTTCATCTCCTTCGTCATCTCCTCTTATTCCTGATTCTGAAGAAGAATTTAATAGAATTGATAAGGCTTCTCGGAAAGTCTTTGGATATGCTAATCAAACGGAAAGTAAGCCAATGGAGAGTAACCAAGCGAACAGCCAAACGGAAAGTAAGCCGGCTACGCAAATGTTGGCTCAGGTTTTAGATAATGCGATTAAAGTCTTAAAGGAATATAACAATAATCTTGGTGTAGCGGGTTCTTTCCTCAGCATTTCTTTTTTTGGAATGTTTTTAGGGAGGTTTGAGCGCTTCAATCAGGTTAATAAAATTATTAACAAACTAAGTGAGTATAAAGGTAACAAAAGCAAGGAGAATGAATCTGCGCTTGCTGAAATCATTAATACAGCGCTTTTTAATCCTCATTGTCGCCCCAGAATATTCGGTGATTTTAGCCAAAGCTTAAGTTTTAAGTTACTTAAGATTTTGGGAGAATTAAGTTCGGAATTAAAAGAAGAAAAAAATGTATTTAAACAAATGTCTGATGGTGTTGAAAGAGCTAATCCTGCTTTATGGAAACGTTACCAAGACACATTAAGCCAAAAAGCAGAAAGCCACCCAGCTATTTCTTCTAGAAAGTAATTCTCGACACCCTCTCCTCATTCAACCAGCGCAAGGATACCGGTACGTTGTGTATCGTTAATTTGCGTTCTATACAAAATATTATATAATTAAAAAATGAAAAAGATTGTCTGGCTTGCGACAACACATGAGATTGTAAAGGCCTACCCTGCTGATGTAAGAGGTGAGATAGGGTATAACCTAGATAAAATACAACGAGGCCTGGAACCTTCTGATTGGAAACCGATGAATTCCGTGGGGTCAGGGGTGAAGGAAATACGGATTCATTCACAGAATGAATATCGTGTACTGTATGTCGCTAAATTTCAGGAAGCAGTTTATGTCCTGCATGGTTTTATAAAAAAAACAGAACAAACATCGAAAAAGGAAATTGATATTACAAAAAAACGTTATCAAGAGATGCTAACTATTCGGAGGTCATTATGAAACATCATATTACTAAAGGCAGCGTTTTTGATGACTTAGATTTTGAAGTCGCAGAGGCGCGCAGTTTGAAAATTCGTGCTACGCTTATGCAAGCAATCGAACAAGAAATTAATAAACGCAAATTAACGCAGGAAAAAGCGGCTAAAATTTTAGATGTATCTCAGCCTAGGGTCAGTGATCTCATCCGTGGAAAAATACAACTTTTCACTATCGATGTTTTAATTAATATGCTTGAAAAATTAGGCAAATCTGTGTCGATTACTATCGATAAAAATCGCTTGGCGGCATGATTGCTCATGCTTTTTCCTGTGATACGATTCCTGATATCATCTCTTCATTCAACCAGCGCACGAGCGTATTCACGGCATAGGGTGCTGCATCTTTTTCTGAAAAGAAATCCGTAAGACACTGACATATTTCTTGGAAATTTTTATTTTCTTTTGCGAGTTCTAGCATCGCGGTTTCTGCAGGTTCTTTAGTATAGTAGTAGGGTGAAAGTTGTTTTCGCCAAACGGTCATGGCAATTCGTTTTTTGAAATGTTTTGTTTGTTTATTTTCCATCGCGCTTTTATATAAACTAGCCATATCCCATTCGAATTTTAAAGTGTGGACAGAAGGGTGAAGCTGCAATCGAATATTCCCCCAATCTTCCGTTGGAATAAGTGATAAATCGTGGGTTGTTTTAATTTCAGCGTCGGCAGCATCCAGTGTGTTACTCAAGGCTATTTCAAATTGCGCAAGCTCGGCTAAATAAGGTTGCGTAGAATAATATTGGCGTAAGAATGCAGGCAAATGAGCGGCAATGTGACGTACAGAAAAAAAAGAAGAGGGATGTTTTTTGAAATAAGCTCGTGCCATTTTTTCAAATGCGTTTTGTCCTATTCTATTTTTTAACGCGGGTGATTCTGTACTTAAAGCCTCGATTAAACGTAAGTAATAACCTTCGCCGTACACAGAAAGTCGTCGGGCTTGCCCGCCTTTTTGCGGTTTGACGATGTTATTTTTGATGGCATCGTCAGCATTTAGTAAATAATGCTGAAATTGTTTTTGCAAGGTCTCAAGCGTACTCATGGGTTATTTCTCTCGCGATGTTTTTTGCTAAGGCTAATTCTTTTAAAAGTAGAGGCAATTCAGGAATGTGATCATCGCGTTCGATCATTGTAGAAACTGGGCCAAGACGTTGCAGTGTTTTTTTATATAAATCCCAAACAGGGTCAATGATCGTATGATCATGGGTGTCGATGATGTAATTTCCTTTATTTAAATGTCCGGCCAGATGAATTTGTTTCACGCGATGTTTGGGAACTGCGTTAATATAATCTATTGGGTTGAAGCCATGATTAAAACTACTGACATAAATATTGTTAACATCCAATAAAATCATACAATCGGCTTTCTCTGCAATCGCAGAAATAAATTCCCATTCTTGCAGATGAGAGGCGGTGTAAGCAACATAGCTAGAAACATTTTCAAGTAAAATTTGTCTGCCCAAATAATCTTGTACGGCTAAGACGCGTGCTGCAACGTGATCGATACTTTCTTGCGTATAAGGCAGAGGCATTAAATCATGTAAGTTTACGCCATTCACCCCTGTCCAACATAAATGATCTGAAATCCATTTGGGTTCAATACGTTTTGCTAAAGCTTTTACTTTGGCAAGATAATCAAAATTCAAAGGATCAGTGCTGCCGATCGAAAGTGAGACTCCATGCATGACTAAAGGATAATGTTCTCGTATCTTATCCAGATAATATAAAGGTCGTCCGCCGGGCACTAAATAATTTTCAGTGAGGATTTCAAACCAATCGACGGTGGGGCGTTCTGTTAGAATCGTATGATAATGATTGGTACGTAAACCTAATCCAAAGCCAAGATACGGAAACATATTTTTGAGTATCATAAAAAAGGGGATACGCTAGCGTATCCCCTTTTCTTTGAAACGTAAATATTACTGTGCAGCAGGTTCTTCAGCAGCAGCTTTTGCTTTATGATGTTTGCTATGTTTTTTCATATTGCATTTGCCTTTGCAAGAATTCATTCCTTTGCAAGAGCAGTCGCCTTTGCAAGAATTCATTCCTTTACAAGCGCAAGCGGCTTGCGTAGCGGTTCCACATGTGCCACAAGGTGTTCCCTGGGTTGCACATCCTGCAACAAAAAGCGCTGCTGCTGCGACAGCGATAACTAGACCGGTCTTCATAGTTACACTTTCCTCAATTTAAAAAAAATTAAAAAAACCAACATCGAGATAAACTCAAAGCTTGTTGGGATCATAAAAAATGGAGTTGCTTAAAAAATATTGCTTCGATATTTCTATCTGACAACATGTTCTAAGCAACTCTTTAATTTATACGCGAAAAGCACAATATTGCAAGTTTTTGAAATGAAAAATTCTTTTGCGCTGGTATTTCTGTATTAATAACTGCCAGGCCTGGATGGTGCTCCCTACGGGATTCGAACCCGTGTTATCGCCGTGAGAGGGCGGTGTCCTGGGCCAGCTAGACGAAGGGAGCGTAAGTTTGTTCTGTGTCATTCGCTTTGCTCATTACAGTTACTTATATGAGCGTAAAAAAAATTAATTGTAGCAGGATTTATGCAAAACATCGTCTTTTTACTTGCAATTGTGTTACAACACTCGTTTGTTGCATGCTCATTATAAATTTGAAGGCGTGTGTTTTGTTGAAATGCGAAAATACTTGTTTTGCGTAAGTCCTGTTTTGTAAGATCTTTGTTTTTGAAATTGAATGAATTTTTAAGGGAGTAAAAATGAAATTAAAAAAATCGTGTTTGCTACGCGCCATTTTATTTTTCTTTTTAGAGAGTATCGCGCGGCTATCGTTTGCTGCGTATTATTCTAATACTAATTTGCAGACCCTCTCGCAAACGATGCCACCTGACAAGCTTACTTCTTGGGAATCTACGCGGAGTAACTTTTATATGAGTTTATTGGGAGGGGCAAGTTTGGTGCCCGAACTGAATGCGAGTATTTTATTTTATTCTGATTACTCTCAAGTGGATGTTGGTAATGATTTTAGGACAGGGTTTGATGGTGCGTTGGAAGCAGGCTATCGCTTTCATAATTTTAGAACGGATATTGAAGTGGGGTATGTGAGTAATTCACAAAGTGATTTTACCATTCCCTCGGGTGCGCAGGAATCGGGTTTTAAAAGTGGGTATGTGGATGGGGCGCTGGGTTTAGTCAATGTTTTTTATGATTTTAATAATCCAGAAGGATTTTATCCTTACCTTGGTTTAGGTTACGGTGCGTTTTTACGAAATTTTAGTTTGGTGACAGGGCAAAATCCGCAAAACCAACATAATTATACGGCTTCAAAAACAACCTGGGTTGTTCAAGGCACATTAGGCATGGGATTTAAAATAAATCGAAATTTTTCATTTGTGTTGGATTATCGTCATTTGTTTGTTCCCACCGTATCAGTTAAATATACCAATAAAGCAGAAACGCTTTCGTTTAGTGAGCATGAGCCTTATTCAGCAAATTTATTTAACTTGGGTTTTACAATTAATTTTTAAAAGAGATTTGCAACCATTATTAACTTACTGATTCAATTTTTTAAAAAAAGAAGTGCAGGTAAACCCCTGATCATTGCGCGTGATCAGCACACTATTTCACGCAAAAGTATTCATCCTCATGCGGTCAAAGTGCTCTATCGACTTCAAACAGCTGGTTATGCTGCTTATTTGGTGGGAGGCGGGATACGTGATTTATTAACAGGGTGTCATCCTAAGGATTTTGATGTTGTCACCGACGCTCGCCCTGAACAAATCAAGCGGCTTTTTCATCGTTGTTTTTTAATCGGGAAACGATTTCGTCTAGCGCATGTGTATTTTGGTTCGGGAAAAGTAGAAGTTGCGACTTTTCGCGCGGGTGGTCATCCCAGTCTTTTTAATAAAAAACATTATTTGAAAAGTAAAGTAGGCATGGTCATGCGTGACAATGTATACGGTAGTTTAGAAGAAGATGTTTGGCGTCGTGATTTCACGGTTAACGGAATTTATTATAATATCGCTGATTTTTCATTGGTGGATTACTGTGGTGGCTTGGAAGATATTAATAATAAAAGCATCAGAATCATTGGTAAGCCACTTGAGCGTTATCACGAAGACCCTGTGCGTTTGTTAAGGGCGGTACGTTTTGCAGCTAAGTTAGATTTTAATATTGAGAGTGAAACAGAAAGCCCCTTGTTTGAGTTAGGTGAATTGTTACAACATGTTTCTCCGTCTCGATTAGGGGATGAAGTTCAAAAATTATTTCTATCAGGTTTTGCAGAAAAATCTTTTTTACTATTACGGCGATATCAATTATTTAAATGGTTGTTTGCGCAAACTGATTTTTGTTTGACAGAAAAATCAGAGTTTATGGCTAACGGAATTGTTAATCTTGCATTGAAAGACATGGACGTACGTTTTAATGAAGGTCGTGGTGTAAGCGCTGCTTTTTTATTTTCAATAATGTTGTGGCCTGCGATGCAACACTTATATTATCAGTATTTATCAGAAAACATGTCTGAGCCTGAAGCTTATGAAAAAGCAAGCGTGAAAGTATTAGCGCAGCAAAACAGGCAATTCATCGTTGTTCGCCGGACTGCCTTGATGGTACATGAAATTTGGCGCATGCAACGACAACTTTTACGTCGGGGTGTGCATGCAGCGCATCTTTTGAAGCATCATTATTTTCATTTTGCCTTGGATTTTTTAAAGTTTCGAATAATGTCGGGCGAAGATCAGAGTATGCTTTTAGATTGGTGGCGTGATTTTCACACTGCATCTACAGAAGAACAGCAAACGATGCTTGAGGTATTACCGGCAATACCACGAGGGCACCATTCAAAACGTCGACGTGGTCGTCGAAGAAGATATCGATGAACATTGTTTATATTGGTTTAGGAAGTAATTTAAATAGCCCCTTGTTGCAATTACAGATGGCATTAGAGAAAATTAAAAAAATACCTCAAACTTTTTTAAAATCAATTTCTTCATTTTACCTAAATCCTCCTTTAGGTGATCAAAAGCAAGCGGATTATGTGAATGCGGTGATAAAAGTAGAAACCCAGCTCGATTTTGAAGAATTATTTTTTCATTTGATGCGCGTTGAGGAAGAGCAGGGTCGTGTGAGAACTCAAACGTGTTGGCAGCCACGTACGCTTGATTTAGATTTATTATTATTTAATAAAGTACAAATTGAAACGGAAAAAATAATTTTGCCACATCCTGGATTAATGATGCGTTCTTTTGTTATTTATCCTTTATTAGAAATTGAGAAAGATCTTATATTGCCCCAAGGCATTGTATTGAACTCATTACGTGAGCGTGTTAAAAATAACTTAATTCCAATCTTTTCTCCCATTTTTAATTTTGATGAAACATGCGATTTTCGGACGCCGCATTGAAAAATCTTTTAAGGTAACCGAGTTAGCCTTCTAAATTTATAACAGGAAATCTTTATGCCCAATAGTTCTGATGTTGAAGAAAACAACTTAGTTCGGTTGCACCCGAATGAGGGTGGCGTGACAGCTAAAATGGACGATCAAACTTTTAAAGGCGCAAGTCCTGATGCATTTTTTGGTTTAGATATTTATGATTCTAGTGTCGTGCGTGTTGTAACACGTAAGCTCAATGTCAACATAGATATTAATCCACGTTTGTTTCCCCCTGCCGATTTTTTTCGTTATTTTACCTGTGGCCCGTCGCAAGAAGATCCTTTTAAGTGTGGAGCATTAAAAAGAACAGAGAAATGTGAGATCCATGGGGATGCGGATACGGGTCTTTTTGCTCATCCTCAGCTTGAAGAACTCTTGAATCAAGCAAATTTAAAAAAAGCAAA
Organism: Gammaproteobacteria bacterium RIFCSPLOWO2_02_FULL_38_11; assembly: GCA_001801745.1. Taxonomy (GTDB): domain Bacteria; phylum Pseudomonadota; class Gammaproteobacteria; order HIGHO2-12-38-15; family HIGHO2-12-38-15; genus HIGHO2-12-38-15. The sequence continues at coordinate 5,665 of MGYM01000025.1, read as the reverse complement.
TTCTTCTACTTTGGGCTTTGTGGTTAATAAAATACGTTATGAGTATGACTCTGTTGGTGTAGCTGCTAATCAGGGCTATGTGCCCGTTAAGACACGACCATCGAGTCATTTAGAAATTAAATTTCGTGTCGTATCAGAGAGTAATTTTCACGAAGAACGCTTATGTTTAAACATCCATTTACATCCAAAAAAAGAGAGGCTACATGACAAAGCTGCTGTGTTTGCTCGTTTGAGAGCGGCTATTCGTTTGTTTTACGCAGAGTTAAATGTGCTTAGTGGGGCACAGCCACCTCAAACTCGTTTAAGAGATGTATTAACCATAAATTTAGATAATTTTGAAGGTAAGCAATTTTCCTGTCTTAATGAAAAATCTGTTTTGGCGTTAGAAAAATATCGGTCTGCAAGATTGTATGTGGCCCCCAGCTCAAGCAGAAATATGGCTGTTTTGGTGGAGGCTGCGTTTTCAAAAAAAACGAGTTTATCTCAGGGAGCTAGCGGTGTTGTTAGTGCTGCTTTGCCTCGTGGGCGTGTGCCTCCATCTCCTTTTGTGGCGAGAACTGCTACTCGTTCGTATAGCGAGGTGCTTGCGTCGGGTACGGCTTGGAAGGTTCCTGCTGCCAGAGCAGGGGCCGGACTTAAACTCAATGATCGAGAGGCGTTTCCAGCGTTATCTAGTGTGCCAGTAAAATCGAAGGGCCCTTAATTCCAATTTTTTCTCCCATTTTTAATTTTGATGAAACATGCAGTGTTGATTCCCAAGCAATGGATTGATCTCCAAATAAAACAATAACGGTGGAGCCTAAATTAAAATAACCCATCTCTTCGCCTTTTCGTAAAAAAACATTCTTATAAGAGTGTGTGCTTATCTGTCTTTTGGCGCCGGGCGTGATTTGGCCTGCCCAGCGAGTGTTAATGCTTGCGACGATCATGGCGCCCACCAAAACAAGCGCCATGGGGCCTGCCTCTGTTTCAAAAATAGAAATAACCCGTTCATTACGTGCAAATAATTGAGGAATGTGTTGTGTGCTTGTTGTATTGACTGAAAATAACTTTCCTGGCACATAAATCATTTCACGTAAATGACCCGCCAAAGGCATGTGAACACGGTGATAATCTTTAGGAGCAAGATAAATTGTGATGAATTTTCCATTTGTAAATGCAGTTGCGATAGAAGATTGCTGTCCAAATAAATTATTTAAATCAAAATACACCCCTTTAGCTTGGATCAGTTTTGTAGACTCAATGTTGCCGAGCTCGCTGATGACACCATCTGCCGGGGAGACAAGATGGTGAAGATGTGCATCGACAGGTCTTGCCTCAGGTTTTAATTTTCTGATGAAGAAATCACAAAATGAAGGGTAAGCAGAAAGCGAAGGTTCAAGTGCCTCTTGCATGTTGACATGATAATGTTTATGAAAATAATGAATAAAAGGTGTTTTAATCAAGGCGAGTTTTGAATGTGCGACTTTGCCGATAAAACGAGATAACAAGCGTTGTGGAAGAAAATATTGTTTTAAGATAGAAAGAGGAATTTTCACGCGATAAATTTTAATATAGAGTTCGTTAGTCTGCGACGAGTATAAGCGAGGTTGTAATGAAAATCTATTTAGTGGGCGGGGCTGTACGAGACCAACTATTGAATAAACCGAATCATGAAAAGGATTATGTCGTCGTGGGTGCGACCCCTGAACGCCTGCTTTCTTTGGGATATACGCCGATAGGAAAGGATTTTCCTGTTTTTTTACATCCCAAAACAAAAGAAGAATATGCGCTTGCGCGCACAGAACGTAAAACAGGGAAAGGGTATGCCGGTTTTACGTTTTATACCGACCCGAGCGTCAGTTTGGAAGAAGATTTAAAGCGACGTGATTTAACCATCAATGCGATGGCGATGGATGAGCACGGAAATTTAATTGATCCTTTTCAGGGAAAAAAGGATTTAGAAAATAAATTATTACGTCATGTGTCGGATACGTTTGTTGAAGATCCTGTGCGCGTGTTGCGCGTTGCACGTTTCATGGCACGCTTCGGGTTGGAGGGATTTAATATCGTGAAAGAAACGCAAATATTTTTGCGCGCAATGGTGCGATCAGGTGAAATGAATGATCTGGTGGTCGAGCGTGTTTGGCAAGAGTGGCAAAGATCATTGACTGAACCTGCGCCGCAAAAATTTATTGAAGTATTACGACAATGTGGCGCGCTTGCGGTTTTGTTTCCTGAAATAGATAAATTATTCGGTGTGCCCTCTCCTGCAAAATATCATCCTGAAATTGATACGGGTATGCATGTGCTGATGGTATTAGCACAAGCGGCGCGGACGAAAAACCCCTTAGTGTGTTTTGCGGCATTGATGCATGATTTAGGAAAAGGGGAAACGCCACTTCACTTATGGCCCTCTCATCCTGGGCATGAAGCGAAAGGGAAGACGTTGGTAAAAAACCTATGTCAGCGTTATAAAATCCCGCGTGATTATACGGAATTAGCGATGTTGGTTGCGGAGTATCATCTCTATGCGCATTGTGCTTTAGAATTAAAACCCGCAACCTTATTAAAATTATTTGAAAAACTCGATGCGTTTCGGCGTCCTGAACGATTTTATTTATTTCTACAAGCCTGTGAAGCTGATTTTTATGGACGAAAAAATTTTGAAGAAGAAAAATATCTGCAAAAAGAATTTTTATTATCGGCCTTTAAAAAAGTGAAATCAATTTCAATTCCTGATTTGGAAAATTTAAATTTAACGGGTGAGCAAATTAAAAAAGAATTAAGGCGGTTAAGATTGAAAGTATTGCGTTCTGTAGGGGACAATAAATAAAAATTTAGTAAAATTCCCTTTCGAGTTATGCTGCTGAGAATAACTATTCACGATAGTTTTTAAATATCTACCACTAAAACTCCCCTCCCCCCCTTTTTTAAAAGGGGAGAGGGTGCCCGAAGGGCGGGTGAGGGGTTTTGAAAATAAAAAAGAGAAGAAATTTTTTTATTTCCCCCCTCATCCGGCGCTTCGCGCCACCTTCTCCCTCAAGGGGAGAAGGGTATTCCACAGAGCATACTTTTTATGTGTGACTAACTCTCAGCGAGAGCAGGCTCAACGGGGGATTCAAACCCGCCAATTTTTAACAATCCATATTGAATGGCGATATGTGTGAGCTTAACGTCATTGTCGATATTCAATTTTTCAAAAATACGATAACGATAGCTATTAATGGTTTTTGCACTTAAATGTAATGTTTCTGAAATTTCTTTTACTTTCGAGCCGTTCGTGATCATCGTCATGACTTCTAGTTCGCGTGCGGAGAGTTGCTCTAGCGGAGATTTTGCGTGCGGGTTTTTTACTTGTTTTAAAGCAAGACGTTCGCTCAAGGCAGGACTCATATGATATTGCCCAGAATAAACTTTGCGGATAGCTTGTAAAATTTCTTCAAGATGACAATCTTTCGTTAAAAATCCTGCAGCACCGACTTCTAGTAAACGTGAAGGAAGGGGATCTTTGTCGTGAGCGGTGACAGCAATAATTTTGATGTCTGGAGAGATACGAACTAATTTACGTGTTGCTTCAAGCCCCCCCATCCCCGGCATTTGTAAATCCATTAAGACAACATCGGGGTGTCTTTCTTTGGATAGGCGCAGTGCCATTTCACCTGTATCGGCCTCGCCGATAATACTGATGTCTTTAGCTTGTGATAGGAAACCTCGAATCCCTGTGCGTACTAACTCATGATCGTCGACTAGCATTACTTTAATCACGGGTTTCTCTCCCTTGTGTGCCCTCTAAAAATTGCCTTTTTACGTTATAACTTTGTTGCGCTCATTTTTAAAATGCTCATTTACCCTTATGTAAACTCCGCTTTTAAAAATGAGCGCAACAAAGTTATAACGCAAAATTTCTAATTCTTAGAAGTGCCCTGCTGGTGTTTTGAATTTTGCGGATACAAAATTCATACTGCAAGTAAAATCTAGGTTTTGTTATGGCGGAGAAGCAGGGATTCGAACCCTGGGAGAGAGTTATCTCTCAACGGTTTTCAAGACCGCCGCTTTCAACCGCTCAGCCACTTCTCCAAAACAAGCTAATTAGAATACCTGAAAGCTTTTCTTTTCGGAAGTTTTTAAAGGTAAAATGCTCACGACGTGCCGAGAGGGATTAGCCTTGGGGCATCAAAAAGACGAGTTTTGGGTGAAAATTCGCGTTAAAAGAGGACGATTTTTTATTTAAGTTAGGCTATAATAGCTCTAATTTTTGCCAGGAGGCGAGCCATGATGAAACTACCCTTGATTGATTGGGAGAAATGCGTTGAATTGGTGAGTGGAAATAAAGACTTAGCTAAAAACTTATTGGATTTGTTTTTTCACCATCTTCCTTTATCACACAATGATATTACGTCTGCTTATGACAAAAAAGATTTTAAGCGTTTATCGGATCAACTTCATAAATTATACGGAGCATGTTGTTATTGTGCGGTGCCGACATTAACACAAGCCATTAATCAATTGAGTGAAGCTATAAAAACAAAACAGGACATGATGTTAGAAAAGCTGTTTCAAAATTTGAATCAAGAGATTGAAGCGGTGAAGCGAGAGTATGGAAAGTGGAGTGAGGAGGTTTTATGAAACGTTACATGTGTTTGATTTGCGGATTAATTTACGATGAATCATTAGGTTGGCCTGATGAGGGAATCCCGCCGCGAACACGCTGGGAGGATGTTCCTACAAATTGGCAATGTCCGGATTGTGGAGCAACGAAAGATGATTTTGAAATGATTGAGATTTAATTTAGAAGTGAAAAGGGCTAAAGCGATGATTGTTAATGTGAGCTTGCAGGAGAGGAGAGGCAGGGAGTATTGAAAATTTTCTTTTAGGTGGTGGTGAAGTAGGTGTTTCAATACGTTCTAGTTTAAGTTTAGGGACGTGAAGTGGCGAAGTATTTCTTTTTATTTCAATGATATAAATCCCAAAATCTTTCTGTGACCGTGTTTCAAAATTCATGAGCTCGGTGCCTTGAATTTGTTGAAACCAAGTTTTTAAAGGCAAGGGTGTATCTCCTTGCAAAATTTCAAAAAAATCTTTCACCTTGCCATCAAAATAAGGCAAAGTGAAAATCAACGAGCCTCCGTTTACCAGCAATCGTAAGAGTTTTTCAAGATTTTCAGAAAAATGCATTGTAAAGCTTAAAATACCGCGTTGATCGGTAATCAAATTTGCCATCATCATTTCATTATTAGGGACAGAATAAAACAAACCTTCCTCATCAGATAAATA
>MGYM01000025.1:0-379 GCA_001801745.1 Gammaproteobacteria bacterium RIFCSPLOWO2_02_FULL_38_11 | reverse complement strand
AACAAACCTTCCTCATCAGATAAATAATCAGGGTGTTGTGTGTCTACTAGTTGAGAGTGTTTTGTTTCAATATAGTTAAAATTTATATTTCTTTGTTTTGCATACATGGCGAGTTTGTTGCGATCGCCTGTGCACGCATAACCGATGGATAATAAATTGATATTGTCTGGCCTTTTAATAGAAGAGGCGTGCATGAAATCTTGTTGTGCTTGCGCGCCACCTGCGCCTGCATCAATCCAATTTAATTTTTCTGATAATAATAATTGATTGAAGGAGGTATGTTTAAAATCTTCTTCATAGGCGCTAAGTGATGTTGAGTCAGGGAACCTTGATTCGACAATATCAATAAAAGTTGTTTCAGAGGCTAGCATTATTACCT
>MGYM01000024.1 GCA_001801745.1 Gammaproteobacteria bacterium RIFCSPLOWO2_02_FULL_38_11 | reverse complement strand
GAAGAAAATAATCTCCAAAAAATAAAAAAAGCGCTAAAATCAAAAATGCGATGATACTTTCGCGAAAAAGGATAAAGGTGTGTCGTTTTGGATTGACTTTTTTTAGAGAAGCTAAAGCGATGGGCACAACACCCAGAGAATCCATTACTAAAAAAAGTGTGATGGTTTCTGAATACAGTAACTTCATGTGAACTCCTCACTATTTAAGAGTTTAAGTTTGAAAATGAAAAATAAAATTTATCTTTATTTGGAATTGATGCGATTTAATCGCCCCATTGGCATTTTTCTTTTATTATGGCCCACGCTATGGGCTTTATGGCTGGCGTCGCTTGGACACCCCTCAACAAAGCACATCTTTATTTTTATTTTAGGCGTTATTATTATGCGCTCGGCGGGTTGTGTTATCAACGATATTGCCGATCGTAAGTTTGATCTTTTTGTGAAGCGTACGCAACATCGGCCTTTAACTTCGGGGAAAATAAACTTAAAGGAGGCGATAGGGGTTTTTATTTTTTTATGTTTTATCGCCTTAGGTTTGGTTTTATGTTTAAATCCTTTTGCGATAGCGCTTTCCCTGGTGGGTTTATTCCTTGCCATTTTATATCCTTTCACAAAACGGGTTTCCTATTTTCCGCAATTTTTTCTGGGTCTTGCGTTTGCTTGGGCGGTGCCTTTGGTGTATGCGGCAACGATGCAATCACTCCCGTTTGAAGCTTGGCTTGTTTTTTTGGCGGCCCTGTTGTGGCCCGTGGCCTATGACACCTTTTATGCGATGACGGATAAAAACGAGGATTTAAAAATTGGCATTTTTTCAACGGCCATAAAATGGGGAGATTCTGTAAAAATTTTTATTTTTTTTATTTATATTATTTTTTTTATAATACTTTTTTGGGTGGGCTATCTTTATCATTTAAAAAATAGATACTTTGTGGGTTTGGTGATTGCAATGTTAGTGGCGTTTTATCAATTTTGGATTGTGCGAAACAATTCGATTGAAAGTTATTTTCGTGCCTTCCTTAACAACAATGCGATTGGATTCATTATTTTTTTAAGTATTTTGGTGAATTATTATTTATGAAGAACGATCGTATTTTAAAAGCCTTACGGCGTGAGGCGGTAGATTGCACGCCGGTATGGTTTATGCGTCAAGCGGGGCGCTATCTGCCTGAGTATCGCGCATTAAGAGAAAAAGCGGGAAGTTTTTTGAAACTCTCGCGCACGCCTGAGCTGGCGTGTGAAATCACATTACAACCCTTGCGACGATTTGATTTGGATGCTGCAATTTTATTTGCAGATATTTTAACATTGGCTGATGCCATGCAATTAGAGTTTGATATTGTTGAAGGACAAGGCCCTGTGCTTGCAAAGCCTTTGCGTTCTGAAAAAGATATTTCAGCATTGCCTGCTTTAGAATTATCGAAGATAGATTATATTTTTGAAACGATAAAAATGATTCATTCAGCGTTAAAAGATCGTGTGCCGTTGATTGGTTTTGCGGGCAGCCCCTGGACGCTAGCGGCGTATCTTGTTGAAGGTAGGGGTTCAAAAGAATTTTATTTTTTAAGGCGCATGCAATATCAAAACGCTGATTTATTACATCAACTCCTTTCCTATTTATCACAAGCGACGGCAAGTTATGTAAGTGAGCAGATCAAAGCGGGTGTGCAAGTGATCATGTTATTTGACACCTGGAGTGGTCTTTTGGATCTGGCGCATTATCATTTGTTTTCATTAGCGTATATTGAAAAAATAGCAAAAAAAATAAAAAAAGATTTTCCTGATGTGCCGATTATTTTATATTCTAAGAATGGTGCGATGGGGCTTGAGGCACGAGCGGCTTTGGGTGTTGATGCATTAGGATTGGATTGGACGGTAGACATTGGATTGGCGCGAGAAAAGGTAGGGCAGCGTGTTGCCTTGCAAGGAAATTTAGATCCTGCTGTTTTATATGCATCTGCAGATATTCTGCGACGTGAAATAAAAAATAATTTATTATGTTTTGGAAATTACCCTGGGCATATTTTTAATTTAGGGCATGGCATGCCAGCCGATATTCCGCTTGAAAATGTTAGCGTTGTTATTGAGGCGGTGCATCGTTATAAGCATTTTTAGAATTTTAACTAAAATGCCTTTATTAAGAAAAGTTTATAATAAAGGAAACGGCCTTTTCCTTTATTATAAATTTTTATTGGAAGCATAATAGTAATATAAAAATAATGAAGCAAAGCCACACACAGCAACAATCCAGGTCAGATAAAAATAATTAATAAGAAGGCTTCCTAGTACCCCAAATACACTGATCAGAAAGGAATAAAAGGCTGTTTTTGTCCCCATAGGATAGCCTTCTACTTCCATTGCCAATCGATTTAAAGCGCTACTCATTAAGCCTGATCCTATGGCATAAAAGATCATGCCGAGTATGAGTATTTCATAATAGGCAGATATGAAAAATGAAATAAGACAAATCAAAGCGCCAATACAAGCCGTCGTCACACCCACCTGGACAATTTGAATTAAAGTTTTTTTATCGATTAATAATTTGACGAATTGTGTTCCCACAATAAAACTAGCAAACACAATTAACTGACAAAAAGAAAATTCGATCTGAGTTAATTTGAAATGTGTCATTAATAAAAGTGGGCTGGCTGTGATCCAAGAAATAAATCCTGCGAACTCAAGGCACACCATCAAGGTTGGTAATAAAAACCCAAGAACATAGGCTAATTCAATATACTGTTTTATTGTTTTTCCGATTTTAATAGAGCGTGGTTTTTTTAATGTTTCTGGCATCACGAATACCAAGCCAATTGTCACAAACAAACAACTGATTGCCAAACCAGAAAAATTGACGCGCCAATTGGCAAATTTCATCACGAGACTACCCAATAGAGGACCTAAGGCGGGCGCTAATAAAGTAATGGCGCTCATCAGCGCAACAGCTTTCACCGCATGTTTCGTGTCGAATAATTCATGAATCGTCGCATAAGCAGAAACTAAAACCGTACAAACACTGCAGCCTTGTAAAAATCGACATACAGTAAATAAAAAATAGGAATCGGTATAACCACAAATAAAAGAAGCGACGCTAAAAATAATAGTGCCGAAAAATAAAATCGGACGTCTGCCCCACTTATCCGCAAGGGGTCCTAATATTAGCTGCAACATACTGGCGCCGATAAACCACCAAGTTAAAGTTAATTGCACTTGCGCATGTGTCAAGTGAAATTCAGTTTGGATAATTGGCAAGGCAGGCAAATACATATCTGTTGATAGATAGGTGATTGCCTCGAATGCGGCTAATAATAAAGTTAATAATAAAAAATTATTTTTCATATGTATTCGTCGTACCTGAAAAAGCGAGTTTCGCGCTTACAGCGCTAAAACGTATGGTTAACACACCCCACCTTACGGGGCACTGCGTGCCCCTAAGGTGGGGCTAGACTTCGTTGTCAGGCCTTCGGCCTGAGGCACTGTCATTGCGAAAAAATGCGTCCTCTGATTTTGAAAAAAATAAGAAAGTTCACGCATTTTTGAAGCAATCTAGTGTGTTACTAAATAAGAACTCGGCGCTTGATTGCCACGAAAAACACAAGGAAGCTCTCTCTTCTTTTTGAAAGAAGGGGGGTGTTTTTCTCGCAATGACTGTAATCGCAATTTTATAATGAAATCAAATTTTAATTTTCAATCTCAAAGTCTTCGGCCTGATGAATGTTCTTTTTTCTCAAGGAGAAAGGAGAAATTTCATCAGGCCGAAGGCCTGACAACAACGTCTAGCCCTACCTTAGGGGCACGCAGTGCCCCGTAAGGTAGGGTTAGAATACCTATGCTTTCAGCGCTGTAAGCGCGAAACTCGCTTTTTTAACTCATGAGGGAAGGTATCGTTTTAATTGACCGCACAGATAATAAGGTAAGTTAAGAAGTTCAAATGTTTTTCCGCCTATCGATGTAATTTTTTCATGAGAGAACTTACCAGAATAAAGGTGAATAGCACAAACTAAGGGTAGTTTGTGACTTAATTTGTAATAAACTAAGGGGTATATGGGCGCACAGGTAAAGATTATTGATGTTAATGGCGAAGTATTGATCGGAAAAGAGTTTGTTAGTACAGTCCAGTTTTTAGAGCTTCCCTTAAGGCAGGAAAAAATGAAAAAATATTTTATTATTATTTCTATTTTACTATTTTCAACTTGCGCATTGGCGACGTCTGTTGATATTTCCACTTACTTTCAGAAACAGTCGGGATGTTTTATTTTATTTGATGTGAATGAAAATAAATTAATAAAGAAATATACCCCCGCTCGATGTGCCGAACGAATTTCTCCCGATTCAACTTTTAAAATCCCGCTTTCTTTAATGGCATTTGATCAAAGTATCATTACCCAACAAACGATTTTCAAGTGGGACGGTAAAGATAAAGGATCTTTTCCGGGATGGAATCAAGATCAAACACCGCAATCCTGGTTTAAATATTCAGCGGTATGGGTTTCACGAGAAATCACATCCCAATTAGGGATGAAAAAAATAAAATATTATCTGAAAAAGTTTAATTATGGTAATCAAGATTTCTCGGGGGATGTTGGTGAGAATAATGGTTTAATGGGGGCGTGGTTGTCGGGTAGTTTAAAGATATCGGCTATGGAGCAACTTCAATTTATTAAATCTTTAGTTGAAAATACTTTGCCTATTTCACCACAAGCGATGAGATTTACTAAAGAAAATTTATTTATTGAAACTTCTCCGCGCGGTTGGAATTTATATGGAAAAACAGGCAGTGGTCATTATAGTAAGGCGAATCATGTATTTCGAGACGGATGGTTTGTTGGTTTTGTTCAGAAAGGTAAAAAAACGGTTGTGTTTATAACTAATTTTACTGACATCGATAGCTCATCAACAGAGTATGCTGGTCCTCAAGTAAAAATGATAACAAAACAAATACTCACAGATAGCGGATTGTTTTAAACAAATATTTTTAACAGAATGTTTTTTTTTAAAGTTTTTTTATTATTTATTTTCCTGTGTCTTTTTAGAAACACATGAACGTTTTTATTTCTTTTTAAAATCACAGAACGCATTTTTTCGTAATGACAGCTGTGCAACCGGTTTGAAATGTTACCTATCAAGCCGGTTGCACAACGCCTGCGTGCGCAGCGCGTCGGCGAGGGGTTTTAAAATTTTTGCAATCCCTCACCTGGTGCTACGCACCACCCTCTCCCACAATAAAATCATTTCTTCTTCTTATTTTTCAGATGTGGGAGAGGGAAGAATTAAGGTTGCTGAGTTGAAGTCAAGCCCCAAACTAAGGCTTTTTTAACCCAAGGTTTAACAGTGGCAATGCAAATTGTTAATTTAAAAAGATCCGTATTGACAAGTCTCCTAAAATAGCTAAAATTCCATTTTAGGAGGCAACGTGGGGATGCCATGTCAAATTTTGTGGGTCGAGAATACGAATTAAACTTATTGCATAGCTTAATTACGAAGAAAACTGCCAGTCTTGTTCTGATAAAAGGACGCCGTCGTATAGGTAAGAGTCGGTTGGCAGAGGAATTTGCTAAGGAATATACTTTTTATAGTTTCTCAGGTGTACCACCCCATGAAAAAACCTCTGACTTGTCTGAGAGAGAAGCTTTTCATAAGCAGCTTACTCGATATTTTAAAAAACCGACACTCAAAAGTAATGATTGGTGGGATATGTTATGGTTTCTTGCCGAAAGAACAAAAAAGGGCAGAGTAATTATATTATTAGATGAAATATCGTGGATGGGTTCTAAGGACCCGGATTTTTTAGGAAAGCTAAAGACGATATGGGATACTTGTTTCAAAAAGAATAAGCAATTGCTTTTAATTTTATGTGGTTCAGTATCGATCTGGATACAGAAGAACATATTATCAAGCACAGGTTTTGTAGGACGAATTTCTTTGCAGCTCACCTTACACGAACTTCCAATTAATGCTTGCAATAAGTTCTTTAATGAAAGATCAACGCAATTGTCTTCATACGATAAATTTAAATTTCTGTCTATCTGTGGTGGTGTTCCAAGATATTTAGAAGAGTGGCGATCGAATATTAGCATTGATGAAAATATTAATAGGATGTGCTTTCATGAAAGCGGTATACTTTTTAATGAATTTGATCAGATATTCCATGACTCAATTTCATCTGAAGCGGATATTTATCGATTGATTATATTAGCACTCGTTGAGCAGCCATCAGAAAGGCAAGAAATTTTTAAAAAATTAAAACGGACACCTGGAGGTGATCTTAGTGAATACCTTGAAAATTTAGTTTCTGCGGGCTTTGTTACTCGAGATCATACATGGCACATTAAAAATAAAAAGGTGTCGATATTAAGTCAATATCGATTATCAGATAATTATTTAAGATTTTATCTTAAATATATTAAGCCACAAGCAAATATAATAAAGGACAAAAAATATAAAGTTCGTTCCCTTTCTAATCTTACGGGATGGTCTAGCATTATTGGGCTACAATTTGAAAATTTAGTTTTATCTAATCGGGAAATTATTTATAAAATGCTCGACATTAGTCGCGATGACGTTGAAATTGATGGCTCTTTTTTTCAAAGAACTACAACAAAAACAAAAGGGTGCCAGATTGATTACCTTATTCAAACAAAAACATCAGTCTTATATGTTTGCGAAGTAAAATTTAGTAGAAACGAACTAAGGCTTGGTGTTATTGACGAGATGAAAGAAAAGGTTTCCAGAATCAGTATTCCAAGGGGGTTCTCTTGTCTTCCCGTACTAATACATGTTAATGGGGTACATGATAGTGTTTTAGATAAAAATTATTTTTTTAAAGTCATCGATTTTTCTGCTCTCTTTCAGGATTAAGTTTTTAATCTAAATTATTATCTTCTATTTTCACCGGTTTTTTGCTGAATTGTATTCTTTTATTATAAAGTCGTTCGTGAAAAATGTCCTATCCGGATTTTTGTCATTGCTGTAAATGGGAGGAAGTGTTCCATTTCAAAATCAACGAAGTAGGTCAGGTGCGGAGACGGATGATTTTGAGAGGGAAGATCCCTTGCGAGAAAGGAATGCTGTTCAAAGAGAAGAAGCGAGAGGGGCGAGTGACTTTCAGTCAATGTTAAGAGCGGCTTTATTTTCTACTTCAAGCAGTTCTGGATCGGGATCTGCCTCTTCTGTGTCCTCGAGTTCTAGCGCTTCTTCATCGAGTGTGCCCTCGCCTTTTGCTAATAACTATCGAGGAAGGAAAGCAAGTTAGAGCA
>MGYM01000023.1:46054-48547 GCA_001801745.1 Gammaproteobacteria bacterium RIFCSPLOWO2_02_FULL_38_11 | reverse complement strand
CGTATTGGATTTAATACCGATTTTCATGGAAACTCCTCTCAGATAAAACATTTAGCTCCAGATACGCAGAACCACCATCTGCCCGCGATGATCACATTTAAACATATCATAGGTATTAAGAATTGCACACATTATATACAGATCAAGATATACAGATCAAGGCTTGGAATCTGCCAAATTAATTAAAAACAAAATACCCCTTAGAAGAAATCTATTATCCATGTGTATTCTTTCTTACATTCTGTTATTAACTTCGCGATTACCTTAACCTCGGCACGTCTTCCCCCATGCTTATATGCATTCATTTTGCTAATCGCTTTGCCTTCAGCTGTTTTTGCCCCTGTTGACCGTCTCCATGGTTTCCACCGACGAATTAACTCCGACTGCACCTTGCGCTCCTCTAAAGTCCATTGCCTCATGCTTTTTCTCACTTAAAAGTTCGTTTGAAGAATTTTTAAAATTTCTTGGATTTTCAGATTTTACCTCAGTATTTATTTGCTGATTGACAGCATTGTTTTGCTGTTTAATGAACGTGGTTTTTTGTGGATTTCTAAGATCAGCCAACGTGGCTAATGTTACCCGGCACTGGGCTTGAGCCTTAAGAGCAAGATGCCCAAATACTTGTACTTGGTTAGTAAATTTCGCTGATCCTAGTTGTGCGAGCATTCTATCGAAAACACTAGAAAGCACTATTGCTTGAGAAAGAAGACGTCGCTCTATGCTTTTAAAATTTCCATGTTGTATTTCACGAACTTCTTTTCGGATCTCCTTTACCAGATCACATGAATTAATTTTTTCTGCAGTGGACGGATCAAAGATAATGTTTTTGATTGCAGTTAATGCTGGTTTTTCAGGGAGAAGGGCATATATCGCATAGGACTCACTTTCTGAAGGTTGTGTCGTTTTTTCTGACTTAAAATCGGAAGTTTCTGGTTGCTTATCCATAGTTATTCCTTAGTATGAATATCAGGTTAATAAACAAATTGCTGTCTCTGATTTTGAAAAGCTTGATCAGAAATAATTGGCGAAGGAGTGTAATTGTCGAATCTGCAATATTTCCCATTAAAGGTAAGATTGATCGTGCCTAAAGATCCATTGCGATGTTTTGCGATGATAAGTTCCGCAATGCCTTTTCGAAGTGTGTGTTTATGGTAAAACTCATCACGATAGATAAATAAAATCAGATCAGCATCTTGTTCAATAGCGCCACTTTGACGTAGATCTGCCATGCAAGGATGTTTATCAGTACGTTGCTCAACGCTCCTATTGAGTTGCGAGATAGCAATGACCGGAATGTTCAAGTCGCGTGCCAGTAGTTTAAGAGAACGAGAGATATTGCTAATTCGTATCGTTTCATTCTCTCCCTCTCCTCCCATTAGGGTGATGTAATCAACAACAACGAGATTTAAGCCGTGTTCTCGTTTGATGCGACGACAAGCTGCCCTTATGTCAGAAGCGCTTATACAGGCTCTGTCATCGACGGATAACTTGCTTCCATGGAATAGGACGAGAGCTTCTGAGATTTTTTTAAAATCATCCTGGCTTAGTTTGCCCGACTGCATTAGCGAGGCATCAATTTTTGTGATGCTTACCAAAGAACGTTCTATTAATTCCTGACTTCGCATTTCTAGGCTGAATATTGCAACTGAGTGCTTGTGAATGATAGACGCGTGTTCTGCAATATTCATTGCAAGCAGGGTCTTGCCCATACTAGGGCGTCCAGCAAGAATTATAAGCTCACCGCCATGCAACCCATGGGTTATCTTGTCTAACTCGAGAAAGCCTGTAGAAAGGCCAGTAATCTCTTTCTGTTGCTGGGCACGATCGTTAATTGTGGAAATAATATCGCTTAAGATATCTGTAGCTAAGGTAATGTTGTGTGGTACTTGTTCTGCTATTTCTTGTAATTTCTGCTGGGCATGATCAAGTCTATTTTCCTTTTGCTGTTCTACATTAAAAATCATGTCTTGAGCAGCTTGTAGTATTTTGCGATCAATACTATTTTGCTTAACAATTTCTGCATAAGATTTGATGCTGCCAGTTGTGAAATGACTTTTGGCGATTTCACACAATTCAATAAATGCGCCGTCATTCTTTTCGCTTTTTTCAGTTTTAAGATGTTGTGAAACACAGATGATGTCTGCTGTTTCGTTTTTTGTGATTAAGTCACGGATGGTGCGGTATATTTCCTGATGTAGATGTAATGAGAAATCCTCTGTTTGCAAATAATCGCCGATATCATCCCAAGTAGTGTTATCGTGTAACAAAGCTCCTAAGACAGCTCGTTCTGCATAAAAGATATTGTCTTCTGTTTGGTTCATGTAAGTGCCTTATGATGGTATTTTCCTTCAATAATCTTGACGAAATTATTTGGGCGGACTAGCCACTCCAAGTCAGCGATGAAAGGCGGTTTATCTTCTTTGCCTGATGTTTTCCCAGTTAAGAAATTAGATTGTTTAACGTATTCAAAATAGTTTTTCCAAAATTCAATAA
>MGYM01000023.1:45713-45952 GCA_001801745.1 Gammaproteobacteria bacterium RIFCSPLOWO2_02_FULL_38_11 | reverse complement strand
GATTGACAATCTGTTCATGAGGACAATTTAATTTAGAAGTATTAGAGGCGGAGTCAGTGCCACTGACGACATATGTATTAGATCCTTTCCCTTCTAGAGCCCTTCCATTCCCTTCCGGGGGTGAGCGCTCGTCGACTATTCCCTGAAGATTCGTCGAATGTTCATCGATTACTTGTTGAGTGCTCGTTAAATCATCGCGAGTTTTCTTAAGATCTGATTGGGGTAAAGGATGTTTTGGA
>MGYM01000023.1:42076-45690 GCA_001801745.1 Gammaproteobacteria bacterium RIFCSPLOWO2_02_FULL_38_11 | reverse complement strand
TTTGCGCCATCCTGTTACGAGCCAATAAGATTTGTTGTCATCTGCAACATATTCTCGTAGCAATTCATTTTGAATTAGTTCATTTACAAATTTCTTAAGGTCATCTGCAGTGAAATTATCGCAAGGATAAACCTCTGCTTTAAGTCGCACATAGGCTGTTGGGTGGACGCCATTGTCATCGCAAAAATTCCACATACCAATGAATAGTAGCCTTGCTGGAAGCGAACAGGATGATACCTGCTCGCTAACCCAGAACTCGGGTTTGACGGTTCTTATTCGTGACATAGCGTCTCCTCAAGTTGTGATTTCAACTTTTCGGCGTCTTTACATAAACGATCAATTTGATGGGTTATGATCGTCATGGTTGCGTCACGAAATGCACCTGAGAGTCGTGCTGATTCAATAGAGCGAAGCCCGCACCAGATTGCCTTAGATAGAATCTTGAGTTGTTTGGCATTTTCTAAAAAACAAATTTCAGTGTTTTTCTTCATTGACCACCTCTTTTTCAAAACTTTTATAGAGGTAGCAGCCGACAATATGCAGAACACCGTTGTTGTCAGGTTTTCTGACTCGTCTCATGTCAATTTTATATCCCATGTTTCGCAGTTCACATATCCTCCCGCCTGGGTGCATCATGCCAAGTGATCTGAGCTCGAGTGTGTCTCTCATTGGGTTCTCGCTGAAGAGACATAGTAAGCGTTTACGCTGACTTGCAAGAGAGATACTATAAGCAGGCCTATTTTTTGGATTGCGCAGCTTGCCGGCTGCGCTTCTGTTGGAAAGCTTCATAGTTATTTCGCCTCCTCATTTTGTTTTGCAATCCAAGTAAAAAAAGCTTGCTCATCGATCAACACACGACGACCGATTTTCTTTATGACTTTGTCGAAACCGTTTTTGTGGCGATTGAAAATTAAGCTACGAAGACCGCCAATAGGTGGCCACTCGTGGTGTTTGATCCAGCTTGTCGCAGGAATAATTCGTGTATTTAGAGATTGGTGTGCTGATTGCTTGTCGTTACTTTGCATTGTTTATCATCCTTTAAATTGAAGTTGTGCATGGTGTGATTGCCATGTGCTATGGATGATATGAGTTTTATTTGGTGAGTCCTGAAGGTGGTTGCCAGTTATTTTGCAATGTTTTGGCTTGCTGCATAATTCCTAAATTTATTAATGACATATGCTGCAGTGTCTACGAGTGTGAAATTTTTATATGTTTGGCAAATCCAATCTGTGTTTGCCAAGGATGGTGTTTTCGATAGAAACTTTACTTAAGATCTGTTGGTTTTGGTTTCTTTTAGCAGAGATTTTATCTCGCTGTTATCTCGGAAACGTTTTCGTAGAGTGCCGAGAGTGATATTTGGATTAGAAGTTTTTTTTAAAACATTTCTGGCAAGAGAATTGGCTGAATAAAAATCAGGTTTGGCTTGTGCCATGCTTAACGCTTTTTCAAGATATGGCTTAGCATTTTTATCTGCTTGAGCTTTCGATGCTCGTGCCCCTTCCTGGGAAAACTTCTTTTGTCGTTCCCTAGTAATTTTTCCTGTCATGAAATTATTCAGATTCTCATTGTTGAGCGAAAGTATGGGATCTGCGATGGTGTTATTAACTTTGAGTGTAGCTGATGAAGCTATTTGTTTGAGATAAGGAGATAGTAGTGTGTCCAGCTTGTTTTCATGGGCCCAAATTAAAAATATCTCTTTAGGAGCTGTTAAAATGGTTTTACCATTGGAATCAGTTTTTTCGATTAGTGAGAGCTTTCCATGTATGTAAGCGGCGTCCATCTTTCTGCGTACTATTGATAATTGTAGAGGAGGCATTAAGTAGGTTCTATTATCAAGTGGTATGCGCGCAAATAATCTTGCAGCCTCTTCGAATGTCCAGTTGTCAATATTTTCTACATATTCCCTCTCCCAGGAGTCTTGATCTTTGAACATGTGCATTCCCCTTAATTAACCAAATATTTTCTTATTCATTCTTGCTACAATTTTACTGGTATGCGCATCAGATAAATGCGCATAGCGCTTCACCATCTGTAATGTTTTATGTCCCAAGATTTCTGCGATTTCAGCCAAACTGGCGCCATTCATGGCAAGATAAGAGGCCGTGCAATGCCTCAGGTCATGCCATCTAAAATCCTCAATACCAGCCCGTTTTAACGCATTTTCCCAAGGCGTACGCAAATCAATTGATTTCTTGAAATTCTTTGCGGGGAAAACATAATCTGAAGCTAGCTGACGAACTTTGGCATGCTCTTTCATCAGCTCGAGTGCATGACCCGTTAATGGAAGAACTCTTCGTTCGCCATTTTTTGTTTCGTGTAACGTGATAATCCCGCGATTTAAATTAACGTCTTGCCAGCGTAATCCAAATATTTCCATCCGACGTCCACCAGTAGCTAAAGCAAGAACAACAGTTAAGTACAGGAGTGGGCTATCACTTGCTTTACATTCATCGAGCAATAGCTGACGTTCCTCATCTAATAGGAAGCGCACACGACCTCGAGGTTCTTTCATTTTTGTAACCCTGCGCAGTGGATTTTCTTCAAGCCACCCCCACTCTTGAATCGCGAGAGTAAAGACATGACTTAAAGCGGCAAGGTAACGATTGACCGTAGCTGGTGTGCGATATTTTTGTTGAGGGTTCTTATTTTGAGACAATGCATCTCTGTATTGAGCTATGAGAGCCGGTGTTAAATCGGCAAGGGTATAGCAGCCAAGCTGTTCTTTCCACCAGGCTAATTGCGTTGACTGTGTATATGCGCTCTTGGGTTTTGAGGGAAGAACATTCTTTATATAGCGCTCGATCACTTCTGTAAGAATATGTTTTTTCGCAGCACTAGTTTTAAAATGACGGCCTTCACGAATTGCGGCTTCGGTTTGCTGTACCCATTTGCGAGCGTCCGTTAATCTTTCAAAAGTGGCGCTCTGGGTTTGGAAGCCTTTGAGTCTTACCTTAACCCTATAGGTGATTTGATTGTCTTTGTTGGTTCTTTTTTCTATGGTGGCCATTGTCTGTCCTCGGCCTTCTTATTGGCTGCCATAATGTACAACAATTCTTAAAAAAGCACAACAACTGATTGATAATCAGGTTGGTTAATTCTATTTTTTACTGATTTTTATGTATAAAGCTGTTTGTCTTATATTGTATGGGACATTTGAGGGGCATTTTTAAGAATTATCGCTATAAAATAGATTAACATTTGAGCAGAATTGTTTGGTTGGGTAGAGTAATTAATATTGTTCTTTCATGGAACTATTAGGGGAAAGAATGACTAAGTCGCGAATTAAAAAACCTTCGAGCAAAATTAAGAGTAAGTCGGTGGTGCTCCGGACAATCAAGCCTGCGCCTAAAATTGGTAAGATCCCTGCATCTCGTATAGAACGCGCGGTTAAGTCTGTTATAGCGTCACGAAAAAAGAAGAAGAAGTGATCTCAAAAAAGAAAGATTTATATGGGTTCAGTGTTTTTATAAATTGTCCGTTTGACAAAAAGTACCTCGAGCTTAGAAATGCATTGGTTTTTGTAATTTTTGATTGTGGGTTTATTCCTCGCTGTGCTCTTGAAGAAGATAATAGTGCAAATGTAAGGTTTATTAAAATCAAAAGATTAATTGAGG
>MGYM01000023.1:33683-42060 GCA_001801745.1 Gammaproteobacteria bacterium RIFCSPLOWO2_02_FULL_38_11 | reverse complement strand
TGAGGAATCAAGATTTGGTGTTCACGATATTTCTAGGGTAGAGCTAGATGGCAATACGAGACTTCCGCGTTTTAATATGCCATTTGAGCTTGGAGTTTTTGTTGGTGCCATGAGTTTTGGTCAAGGAAAACAAAAAGCAAAAAATTGCTTAATCCTAGATAAGCAACCATTTAGATATCAGAAATTTATCTCTGATATTGCTGGTCAAGATATTAAATCTCATGGTAATAGTGCAGAACGACTTATTAAGTGTGTTCGTGATTGGTTAAATAGCGCATCGAAGGGGAAAATAATACCTGGTGGCAAAGAGATTTTCAGAAGGTACAAAGTTTTTAAGAAAGAATTGCCGAAGATGTGTAAGGCCGAGCGTATTGATGTTGATGAGTTGACGTTCGATGATTACTCGCAATTTGTGTCTAGATGGCTTAGAAAAGATCTTCTTTAGAATTTGTACGCAGAGGGTTCGAGGGTTTTTTTGTTGTAGTTTGTTATTCCGTAGTGTCCCGCCAGTGTCCCACAGAAAGTTTTCCCTCAGAAGAGGGCTTGTTTAACTCATTGATTTTATTGGTGCCGATGCGCAGAGTCGAACTGCGGACCTACTGATTACGAATCAGTTGCTCTACCAACTGAGCTACATCGGCTTAAGTACAGCAAAACTCGGGCCATCCCTGGCCCTCTCTCTTTCAAGTAAGAAAGGCCCCCTGGGCGACATCCTGTCACCCGTTTGACGCTCGACTAACTCGCGTCAAACCCAACTGAGCTACATCGGCTTAAGTACAGCAAAACTCGGGCTGGTTACATCATAAAAAACTCGCAAATTATACGCGTCTCATAAAAATATGTAAGCTCTCGTAACTATAATAAGTGCTCATTCGCCTGCGTATTTTTTGCACAAAAAAACCTCACAGCTTCCTCATTTAATAGGAGCGTAATCTTATCTTCGGCAAATTCACGTAAGATATAAACGCAGCTAAAATAAAAATCGTCTATAGTTGACTTATTAGAAATGCAAATTGGAGATTGGAAATGAGAATCTTATTGGTCGAAGATGATGAATTGCTAGGAGATGGGGTGCGCGTGGGCTTGAATCACTATGGGCATGTGGTCGATTGGGTGAAGGATGGGACAATGGCGCTCCGTGCTATTAAAACAGATACTTTTGATGTAATCGTACTCGATATTGGCTTGCCGAATATTTCAGGGCTTAGCGTGCTCAAAGAAGCGCGTGCCGAGGGTGTTACAACACCTGTGTTGATCTTAACAGCCTTAGATTCTACCGACGATCGCGTGAAAGGTTTGGATAGCGGCGCCGATGATTACCTGACAAAACCATTTGATTTGGAAGAATTGCTGGCGCGTCTACGCGCTTTACATCGCCGTTTTTCAAAACGAACGACACCCTCCATTACACATAATAATGTTGTGTTAGATCCCAGTGCTTTTACAGTAAAACAAAATAATGAACTCATTAACTTGCCACGCCGTGAATTTATTTTATTGCAAACACTGATGGAAAATGTAGGGCATGTGTTGTCCCGTGAACAACTCTGTCAAAGCCTCTATGGTTGGGAAGACGATATCGATAGTAATACCTTGGAAGTACATGTCCATAATATTCGAAAAAAATTGGGTCAAAATTTTATTCGTACTATTCGAGGCGTGGGTTATATGATTGAGAAAGCCGAGGGTGAGGAAGCAGAAGTTAAATTAGCATGATGTTTTTGCTGAATTAGAAAAGTAGATATGCCTTCAATTCGAAAATTTTTATTAATCAATTTGTTATTGGTTATTACACTCGTAACCTATGTTACGCTAGTGGGTAATTATTATGTGGATCAAAAAGAAATTCAAAAACATTTAGATTTATTGATGAGTCAGTATGCATTTTCACTTCAAGCGTTGATTGCCCATGAGAATATTCCGCAAAACGCTAAAGATATTCAAAAAAAATTAAATAATATTCCTAATTTGGCAAAAAATTTTATCGATGTTAAAGAAAGTAATTATCAAATTTTAATTTGGGATAAAAAAGGAAATCTGCTTTTGTATTCCGCCGCTGCACCTAAAATATCTTTTAAAAACTTACATGAGGGTTTTGGGGATGTTTATGCGAATGGCCAACCCTGGCGTATGTTTTCACTTTTTAATCACTACTCAAAATATAATATCGCTGTTTTAGAAGGTTATGATATTCGTAATGAGTTAGCGCAAAGTATTACACGCGATGATATCTATATTATGTTAATTACTTATCCTTTGTGTGGTTTTTTAATTTGGATTATCATCGGACGCGGTTTGAGTGTTTTAAATAAAGTTGCAAAAGAAGTTGCAAATCGTGCGCCCGCACATTTAAATCCCGTTGATATTGATTATGTGCCTATCGAAATTAAACCGTTGGTCGATGAGTTGAATCGATTGTTTATGCGTTTGCAATTTGCTATCGAAAGAGAAAAACGATTTTCTGGAGACGCGGCCCATGAACTAAAAACACCGTTGGCTGCACTGAAAACACAAACACAAGTCGCATTACGTGCAAAAGATCCTTCTGAGTTACGATATATCTTAATGAATGTTATTTCCGGCGTGGATAGATGTACGCACGTGGTACAACAATTGTTGACCTTAAGTAAATTATCCCCCGAGGCTAATGCGATTAATGATTCTATTGAAGTGAATCTCGTGAAACTCACGGCAGAAGTGGTGGCACAGTTGGCGCCTATTGCGCTTGAAAAAGATGTTGAAATTGTATTAAATTCAGAAAAAGGGGTGGTATATGTGTTAGCTAATGCAACAGCGCTTAATATTTTAATTCGTAATTTGGTGGATAACGCTATACGCTATACGCCTTCCGGTGGGTTTATTAAAGTAGAAATCGAAGTCGATCAAAAAAATATAATATTAAAAGTTGTTGATAATGGCGCAGGGATTCCTGAAGAATTGCGAGAACGTGTGTTTGAGCGATTTTATAGGGTTTTAGGGAACGTCAGTTCGGGTAGTGGTTTGGGATTGGCAATCGTGCAACAAATCGCAAATTTGCATAATGCAAAAATTGAATTGTTAACGCCTGTTTCTGGACAAGGTTTGGAAGTTAGAGTTTATTTTCCAAAAATTTTTTCTAGGTGAGACTTTTTTGAAAATTGCGAGTTGGAACGTGAATTCTCTGTCTGTTAGGTTGCCGCATGTTTTGTCTTGGTTGAAATCTGAAAATCCTGATGTGCTAGCCTTGCAAGAAACTAAAACGCAAGACATTCATTTTCCTGCGGAAATCTTAATAGAAAATGGTTATCAAGTCGTTTATGCTGGCGAAAAATCTTATAATGGGATGGCTCTCCTTACAAAAATAAAAGCCCATGCGCTTGAGTTTGATATGCCCCATTTTCCTGATCCCCAGCGCCGTTTGTTGGCGGCAAGCGTGAACGATTTCAGAATCATCAATGTGTATGTGCCTAATGGTGCACAAGTGGGATCAGAAAAATATAAATATAAATTAACATGGTTGTCTGAGCTTGAAAAATATTTACAAGAACAAATAAAAAAATTTAATAATATTGTTTTGTTGGGTGATTTTAATATTGCTCCTGAGGATTGTGATGTGCATGATCCAAAAGCCTGGGAAGGGCAAGTGCTGGTGAGTCCGGCTGAACGAGAAAAATGGCAAACACTCTTAAAGCTAGGTTTAGTCGACGCTTTTCGTTTATTAAAGAAAGAGGAAAAACAATATAGTTGGTGGGATTATCGTATGAATGCATTTAAGCGTGATCGGGGTTTGCGCATCGATCATATCCTCATTTCTGAAAATTTAAAAAAACAGTGTCGGCGTTGTGATATCGATCGTTTGCCGAGAACTTGGGAGAGGCCGTCAGATCATGTGCCAGTGCTTATTGAAGTTTTTTAAAAACTTCTCTTTGAGTACGCAAAAAAAGTAAAATAAGATAATAAAATAAAAAAGCAATGATCATTGAGAGTAAAGGGTACAGCATGTTGTTTGCAATGGAAGGTTTTGATAATTTACTTAATGTGGCGCCTTGGTGTAGGGTGTTCCACCAATACACAGAATAATGGATGATCGGGATGTTGATTATGCCCACCATCACAATAATGCGTCCTGCTAAATGCCCCTGTTGTTGTTGAGGGTAAGCTTGTGTTAATGAGATATAACCTAAATAAAGAAACAATAGAATTAATTCAGATGTGAGTCTGGCATCCCAAATCCAATAGGTTCCCCACATGGGTTTTCCCCACAGTGAGCCTGTGATCAATGCAAGCAAAGTAAAACTTGCTCCGATGGGGGCGCTGGCTCGCATCAAAATGTCTGCTAATTTTATCTTCCAAACAAATCCAAGAAGAGCAAATGTAGCCATGGCTAAATAAATAAATAAAGATAAAAAAGAAAAAGGAACATGTAGGTAGATAATGCGAAAAGCATCACCTTGTTGATAATCAGGCGGAGATAGTATTAATCCGCCAATTAATCCATAAAAAAAAGAAATAAAAAAAATAAAATAAAACCAAGGCAGACATTTTCGAGAAAATTGATAAAAATATTTTGGAGAAAATAAATGTTGTAATAAATGTTTCATGCGTAATGTATTCCTGTGCGTAATGCAAAAGCCGTGACGAAAGGTAATAAGGTTGCACTTGTTAGTAATAGTGCTGAAAGAAAACATAAGGGGGTTGTGAAGGAGAGGCCACAACTCGCATCATCAATAATGCTTAATCCAAAAATTAAAATGGGAATACAAAGTGGTAAAATTAATAAAGAAAGTAATATAGCGTTGTGGTGTGCGCGCAAAATAATGGCAGCGCCTAGCGTCGCAAATAAAACAAAACTGGGTGTGCCCAGCAATAATGTAATAGCAATGATTTTAATTTCAAAATAAGACAGCGAAAATGAGATACCAATAACTGGGAGCAATAATAACAAAGGAAGACATATCTTCAACCAATAAATAATTGCTTTTACCCAAACAAAAGTAAGAAGTGAGGTCGGTGAAAGTAAAACTTGTTCCAAAAACCCATTGTCATCGTCTTGAGTAAATAATTGATTGGCCGAAAGTAATAATGACAATAATACGCTTACCCAGATGATGCTGGGCGCTGTTTTTTTTAAAATTGAACTGTCTTGTTGAAATCCAATGGAGAAAATAAGCATTGATAAAATCAAAAACCACAAGGGCATGAAAATATCATTGTAACGTCGTATATTTTGTTTAAATTCTAAAATTAATAATTTTAAAAAAAACATGGTTTTTAAAGCTCGATTAATTGTGAAGTTAAGTTTACTTTTTGATGGCTTGTGAAAATGAGCCTGCCTTTTTTTGCAAGATGTTGTTTTATGAGTTCTTGGACCCAGTTTGTGCCTGTTTCATCTAAGTTCGAGAAAGGTTCGTCTAAAATCCAAATCAAAGCAGAAGATGAAAGAAGTCGTAATAATGCCAGTTTTTTTTGTTCACCCGCAGACAGTGATTTTGTCGCGATGTTTTTAAGTTGAAGCCAAGTTAGCTCTGTCGGTGAGACAGGGTGTTCTGAGCGTTGAAGCGTTTGATGAAGCTTTAAGTTTTCAAATAAAGTTAAATCAGTTTTAATGCCTAATTTGTGCCCCAGGTAAAGCCGATCAGTGTTGTAAGTATGTAATTGGGAGTGATAAATATCTTGGTGTTGCCAATATACCTTGCCTTTTTGTGGAGGGCATAAACCCGATAAGATACGTAATAATGTTGTTTTTCCTGCGCCATTTCCCCCTATGATTTGTAAACAATCGCCGGGGTTTATTTCAAAGCTTAAGTTGGAAAATAAAGATTTTTCAGAATATTGATAGCTTAGACCTAAGGCTTGCAGCATAAAATAACAGTTTAGTTTTGTCAGTAAGGCAGTATAATAACTCAATTTTTAATTTAAGGGGATGTGGTATGGATTATTTTGCAAATTATGGTTTGTTTTTCGCGAAAATAGCGACAAGTGTGATTGCTCTATTGATGCTAATGGCGGGGTCGATGGTGATTGTACTGAAAGGGAAAGAAAAATCAAAACAAAAACTTGAGATTAAACCACTTCATGAAAAACTAGATGAGTTTTCAGAAACGATGAGTGAGGCGATTTTATCTAAAAAAGAATTTAAGAAATTTCAAAAAAACAAAAAAATAGAAAACAAAAGTGAAAAAAAAGATAAAAAAAGAATTTTTATTTTAAATTTTCAGGGCGATATTCGCGCAAGTAATTTGTCTTCTTTTCAAGAAGAAATTACTGCTGTTTTAACGATTGCAAAACCTTCTGATGAAGTGCTGGTGAAAGTTGAAAGTGCCGGTGGGATGGTGCATGCCTATGGCTTGGCGGCTTCTCAATTAGATCGTATTAAAAAACAAAACATTTTTTTAACTGTGGCCGTTGATAAAATCGCTGCAAGTGGGGGTTATTTGATGGCATGTGTTGCCGATAAAATTATTGCAGCACCTTTTGCAATTATTGGTTCTATTGGTGTGGTTGCGCAAATCCCTAATTTTCACCGTTTATTGAAGAAAAATGATATTGATTTCGAACAAGTTACTGCGGGTGAGTATAAAAGGACATTGACGGTGTTTGGCGAAAATACTGAAAGTGCAAAGAAAAAATTTCAAGAAGAATTAAATGAAATTCATCATTGTTTTAAAGACTTTGTTTCAGAGCATCGCCGTGTATTGGAGATAAATAAAGTGGCGACTGGGGAACATTGGTTGGCTTCAAAGGCCAAAGAGTTTCAGTTGGTAGATGAGCTGATGACAAGTGAAGATTATTTGATGGGAGCAAGCAAGAACTGCGATTTGTATGAAGTGAGTTATACGCAAAAAAAATCATGGATTACAAAAATTTTTCAAGATTTTAGAAAATCGTTGATGTTTTTTTAATTTTGATAGGGCTAAAAAATATTTTTTGGAGAAGATATGAATGTGTTAATAGATTTTTTTCACATGGGAGGATATGCTTTTTATGTTTGGTGGGCCTACGGTATTAGTTTTTTTGTTTTAATGTTAAATTTTATTTTTGTCATGTGTGTTAGATAACAATGCATCCTGTCCGTAAAAGAAAAATTATTATTATTTTTTTTGTATTGTGTAGTTTAAGTTTGGTTGTTGCGTTGGTCCTCTATGCTTTACGTGCCAACATCAGTTTGTTTTATACCCCCACGCAAGTAAGGCAGCATCTTACCCATCCTGAACAATCATTTCGATTGGGGGGCATGGTCAAGCAAGGGAGTGTAGTCCATCTGCAAGGTTTGAAAGTAATCTTTGTCTTGACGGATTTTAAAAATGAAGTGACCGTAGAGTATACGGGTTTGTTGCCTGATTTATTTCGTGAAGGCCAAGGTGTTGTGGTGCAGGGAAAATTATCATCAAAAGGGAAATTCATGGCACAAGAAGTTTTGGCAAAACATGATGAAAATTATCGTCCTAAATTGGAGGGGAAAGTATGATCAGAAAAACATTTAAAATTTTTATTCTGTTCTGGGTGGCATCGATTGGTTTTGCGCAGATTGATGAAACTAAAGTGATTGATGTTAAGCCCGCGATACCTTCAGAACCTGTGAAAGAAGGTGTTTGTTGGGATCAATCGCTGGTTTTACCTCGTTTTGGCGCATGGAGTTGTGTGACGGCCAATAAAGAAAATTATGATCCTTGCTTTAGCCAAGAAAATGTAACAGACGCTGTTGTTTGTGATGTCAATCCTGTAAAAAAGACTGCGGGATTAAAATTAAAATTAGCGCAGCCTTTGCCGTTTTCTCAAGGCATGGCAGCCTTGCCTGATCAAGCATGGATTGTGGAGTTGGAAGATCACACCATTTGTAAAGTTGAAGCAGGGCCCCAAAAAATAATTGAAAATACAGGAACAATCGCTTTTGTTTGTAATGAAGCGGGGTTGTCCTCTGGGGTGAACGCAGGTTTGTTGGCAGGATTTGAGTTAGGACCTGTTTGGCAGGGACATTTTGTGCACTATAGTGTTGAAAATGAAATTTATGTTGCTAACACTATAACGCAAGTTTCTATTAAAACTGTTTGGCGTTAAAGTATTTATGTTTTTTAAAATTTTACCTGAGCTGGGGCATCTTTTATTAATTTTTGCATTTTTATTTTCAATTTGCCAAACAAGCATTGGTCTTTGGGCTTTCTTCAAAAAAGATAATATATTGATGTATTGGGTGCCTGCTTGGGTTTATGCAGAAGTTTCTTTTTTATTTTTATCTTATTTTTTTTTAACGTACGCATTTTTTATCAATGATTTTTCGCTAGCCTATGTTGCAGGACATAGTCACTCTTTGTTGCCATGGCCTTATCGTATTTCAGCTGTGTGGGGTGCGCATGAGGGTTCTATTTTTTTATGGATTGTTTTGTTGGCAGGGTGGATG
>MGYM01000023.1:27911-33657 GCA_001801745.1 Gammaproteobacteria bacterium RIFCSPLOWO2_02_FULL_38_11 | reverse complement strand
ACACATACCCCTTAAAGAAAGGGTGTTGATCCTAAGCGTATTAGGGTTTTTGTGTATTGGATTTTTAAGTTTTTTGATTTTCACCTCTAACCCGTTTTTCCGTTTATTACCTGTTTTTCCTTCAGAAGGTTATGGTTTAAATCCTTTGTTGCAAGATCCTGGTTTGGCGATACACCCACCGATGTTGTATATGGGGTATGTGGGATTTGCTGTGACGTTTGCGCTGGCGATAGCCGCCTTAGTAGAAGGGAGCTTTGATCAACACTGGGTAGCTTGGATGAAGCCGTGGGTGTTGTTTGCTTGGAGTTGTTTGACCTGTGGTATTACCTTGGGAAGTTGGTGGGCTTATCGTGTTTTAGGTTGGGGGGGGTGGTGGTTTTGGGATCCTGTCGAAAATGCATCCTTACTTCCCTGGTTAACGGCCACGGCGCTTTTGCACTCTTTGCGGATGGTCGAGAAGCGAAACACTTTTAAAGTGTGGACCTTGTTATTGGCGATTTTAACTTTTTCTTTAAGTTTGTTAGGTACGTTTTTAGTTCGTTCTGGTGTGTTGATTTCAGTACATGCTTTTGCAAATGACCCTTTGAGAGGTTCTTTTCTATTAAAATTTTTGATGAGTGTCGTGTGTTTGTCTTTGTTGTTATTTGCGATACGCTCATCTCGATTGTGTTCTCAGCAATTTTTTAAATTTTTTTCAAAAGAAACATTTTTGTTAATTAACAATATTATTTTTTTCGTTTTAATGTTAAGTATTTTGTTTGGTACGCTTTATCCTTTGTTTTTAGAGGTTTTAAATTTAGGGAAAGTTTCGGTAGGCCCCCCCTATTTTAATTTCATTGTAACGCCTTTTTTGATTTTATTGTTAGCTGCAATGAGCCTGGGTCCCTTGTGTTACTGGAAAAGCACACCTCCCAATAAAGTTTTAAAATTATTAGTAGTGCCTGCCATAGTGAGTTTTTTTGTAATGTTTGTTTTTGTTTTTATTTTTCCTCATCTTGGTTTTCTAAAGATTGTTCAATTGTTTTTTTCAAGTTTATTGATTTTTTCTACGATCAAAGTAAGTTTTCAAAAAAACGCATCTCGTTTTGGAATGAGTTTGGCGCACGGGGGGGTGGGGGTTTGTGCGCTAGGTATTATTTTCGCATCATTCATGAATTTGCAGGCAGAAGTGAGTGTTGCCCCAGGAGAAATAATCTCATTGGGGGATTATCAATTTTATTTTTTAAAGGTACGTGGTATTGAAGGGAAGAATTATGAAGGCGTTGCGGCAGATTTTGTCGTTCACAAGAAAAATAAAATTTTTTATTTAAGTCCTGAGCGTCGACGTTATATTTCTTCTTCTATGCCCGTGAGTCAGGCGGCGATCACGACGAATATGTATCGCGATTTATATTTGGTGCTGGGAGAACCTTTGGGTAAAAAAAATTGGGCTGTTCGAGTTTACAATAAGGCGGGGGTGCGGTTTATTTGGTTGGGTGGGTTTTTAATGATGCTGGGTGGTTTGATGGCTTGGCGAGATTCGGTAAAGCGCAAAGGGAGAGGACAATGACAAAGAAAGAAATATGTTTATATTTTCCGTTAATCTTGTTTTTTTTATTAGGGATTTTTTTATCTTTTGGTTTATTCAAAGATCTTCGTCAAATTCCTTCTGAATTAATTGACAAACCTGCGCCTCATTTTTTACTACCGTCGTTATTTGATGAGCGAAAAAAAATAAGTTCAAATAGGTTAAAAGGCAAAGTAACGTTTATACATGTATGGGCGAGTTGGTGTCGTACGTGTCAGCAAGAAAAAAACGTCTTATGGCAAGTCAAGCAAATACAAAATTTAAAAATGATAGCTTGGAATTATAAAGATCAGCCTTTAGAGGCAAAACAATTTTTAGAAAGACAAGGCAATCCGTATGATGAAGTCTTGTGGGATGAGAAGGGTGTTGATGCGATAAAATGGGGCATTTATGCTGTTCCCCAAACCTTTGTCGTTGATAAGCATGGTGTCGTGCGCTATGGCTACCAAGGTTCATTAAATAAATATGGAATAGAAAAAGAAATTCAATTGATCATCAAGCGATTACAGAATGAATAAAATTTTATTTTTTATCTTTTTGTTTTTTTTGTCCCCCTGTTTTTCGTTAGAGGATGCTTTTCAGTTTGATACGCCTGAAAAAGAAAAAACTTATATTGAAATAACAGAAGAATTACGTTGTTTGGTGTGTCAAAATGAATCTTTATTAGAATCTCAAGCTGGTTTTGCAAAAGATTTAAGAAAACAAATTGCATTGGAAGTGGCGCAAGGTGAAAATAAAGAAAAGATAATAAGTTCCCTAAAGAGAGTTTATGGGGATTATATTCTTTATAAACCCCTCCTGAAGAAAAATACTTATTTTTTATGGGCGTTTCCATTTTTGATTTTATTTGTGGGCCTGTGTGTTTTATTGATGATCCTGAGACGTTCAAAATGATCGTATGGTTTTTTGGGTTTTTAATTTTTTCTCTTGTTGTCATAGCTATCCCTCTTTTCTCTTTGCTTTTGACGAGAAGACGAAAATTATTTATTTTATTTTTTTTAAGTGTATTATTTTTGATGGTAGGCGGGGGGCTTTACTTTTTTTTAGGGGGCTTACAACAACTCCGGCTTTATAAAAATGGTTTAGAAATAAAAAAAATAAAAGAAGAGTATGGGGCCTTGGATAATATTGCCTTAAAGTTAAATGAAAAGTTGAGGAAACGCCCTGATCCTAAAGGCTGGTATTTGTTAGGGAAATTATATTTGTCACAAAATCAATTGAAAAGCGCGCTTTTTGCTTTTCATGAGGGATTAAAGATGGCGCCTGACAATGAAGAATTAAAGCGAGAATACACACAAACGCTTATTTTAGAAAAACAACAAGAGGAACCCGGCATAGATGTTTACGTTGAAATGAGAGATGAAGTTAAAAATCAATTTTCGCCCCAAACAGTTATTTTTGTTATTTTAAAATTACCTTCATCGAAAATGCCATTGGCGGCCATTAAAAGGCAAATTAAAGATTTGCCTTTTAATGTGAGGTTTGGGGAACAAGACTTATTGATTAAAGGGAAGCATTTTTCTAATTTTAAAAAATTAAAAATTATTGTACGTACATCTATTTTGGGCAATACTACTAAAACACCGGGAGATTATGAAATGGAAAAACACGTGGAAGCTACTCTCGTGAAAAATAAAATAAAATATAAAAAAATAATTTTTAGCTTCTGGTGAGTTTTGATCATGGCTAACAAACTTAAGGAGCTGTAATGAAAAGTAATATATTTATAGCGAGTCTTTTAATATTATTTTTTATTGGTTTTTCGGTGTTTTTTCCGTTGCGGGTACGGACGCCTTCTTTAGGAAGCCACATTGATGATCATTTTTCATCGGTGAAGAGAATGTCTGAATTTGATGTGCCTGTGATTGTTGTGAATCCCACACAAGATGGTGCGCTTGATTCAGAGAATGCTTTATTAAAAGGAAATTTGTATTTGTTGATTCAGAAACGGGATGACCATACAAAAATGGTTTTTAATGATTTGTTTTCTCTGCAGCAATTACATGAAAACTATCAAGGTGTGATTACGCCGGGTGATTATATTTATAAAGATCTAGAAGTAGGCCAATATCTTAAGCATGGTAAAGCTTTAAATGAAAAAAGTTTATTAGAGGCGGGGATTCGAGCTATCGAGATTTATCCTGAAAATCGACAACATGATAAATATGGTCAGGTGCTTGGAAGAGTGGTACTTGCTAATGGGAATGCTTATCCTTTGCAAATTGTGCATGTGAATTCGAAATACCTTAATCAATAGTATTGTTTTCTTAAATTATCCTTAAATCAAGGTAAAAAAGGATATTTTTTTAGGAGTTCTGAGAAGGGATGGATTATAATGAATTCCTTAATTTTAATAATAAGAGGATAAAATGAACATTTTTCTTGCTCGTATTCGTGAAATCATTAAAACTGAAGCTGAGCTTCTTACTGCGATTTTTGCTGCTTCCCCACCCCCGCCTCATGATTATAAATCGCTACAAGATGCCGTGATTTTGGAAGAGCGCAGGCAAGAAGTTCAAAAGTTAAAGGAACTATTTTCTAATGAAACCTTGACCTTGGATCAAATCAAAGAAAAATTCAAAGCGTTTGCGCAAATGCGTGCGAAGGCAAATCAAGGTACTTCTTTAAGTTATTTTGCTATGTCAACCGGGCATTGCAATGAATTGTATTGGAAGATTGCCCAAACATTATTTGAGACTAAAAATTTAGGTGAAACACTTAAACTTTTATTGCCGAAACACGAGCTGCTTGAGATTGATTTATTGCCCCAAGCACGCATGAGTCCAGCAAGCTGGGAACTTACATTAGCGCCTCACACGACTTTGAGTTCACTTAATGAAGAAGCCTCTGAGCCTAAAGTACTTACAAGATTTGTTGAAGGCAATGATCTTTTATTTAATCTAGAATTTGTAACAACGCTTGGGTTTGAACAATATCAAACTTTACAGTGTGAACTTAAGGTTTATCCCGCCTTACAGGATCAAGTATTTCAACACAATGCTGGGTTTAAGAAATTATTTTTTAATTTAAACTTAGTGGTGCAACAAGGCAAAACGCCTCGTGATGCAATAAGAGATCTCATTCGGGAATTAGCCCGCGCAGGTACGAAATACACGGCTTCTGGTTTTGCCGCTTCATCTGCAGGCTTAGCTGCGGTGCAATGTCGAGAATATTTAGATTCTTTACCGCAAGCCTTGCGAGAAAGCGTGTTGGACTTGCAATCTTCAGGCGGAGGGAAATCCCTAGGGCAAGTATTTAATGCTTTAGCTCAAGCTGAGTGTGTCGAAACAGCATCAAAAGATCTCGAACGTATTCTTCAAAACGCGGCTTCTTTGGCGATACTCACGCAACACCCTTCTTTAACAGGAAAACAAGTTGATGAGATTAGAAAGCAATACGGTCTTAAGAACCCACTTTCTGCGACAGGTGCTTCCCCCACCACGGTTTTACCTCTGGCATTGGCACAAGTGCTATTATCTAAAATTCAATTGAATTCAGCGTATGACTACATTGATTTTCTTTTGCAATTTCCGCCCGAAGAATATGATTTACTTTTAAAGAATGTAAGCATTGCTTGTATTCCTGTGCTTCCTCTTGGATTGGCGGCGGGTTTGAATATATTTAATGCTTCTCAAATTGAAGCTTTTTTCAATGCCATTATTCGGAATGAAAATAAATTTGGTGGAAAGACAAAGGTGATTCAATTTTTATTTGATTGTCTGATTTTTTCAGAAAACCGTGAGAAGGTTATTTCGAGACTGAACTTTATTAAAGAGAAATTTTCAGGGCAAGCGCTTTTGGATGGGATTAAAAAAAAGGATCTTATTGGTAGTACAGTTCTGCATCATGCCGCCATGTTTGCCTGGTGATCTCCCAGTCCTGAAGCACTGAAACAGATATTAGAGTTGTTGCCAGAAAAAGATCGCCTAACGTCAGTTCTTGAAAAGAATAACGATGGGGGTACAGTTCTGCATTGCGTCACATCTGAGCCTGCATCATTGAAACAGATATTGGAGTTGTTGCCAGAAAAAGATCGCCTAACGTCAGTGATTGAAAAGAATAAAGATGGGAGCACAGTTCTACATGATGCCGTATCCAGGCCTAGATCACTGAAGCAGATATTAGCGTTGTTGCCAGAAAAAGATCGTTTAATGTCAGTGATAGAAAAAAATAAGGATG
>MGYM01000023.1:0-27825 GCA_001801745.1 Gammaproteobacteria bacterium RIFCSPLOWO2_02_FULL_38_11 | reverse complement strand
TAAGGATGGGAGTACAGTCCTGCATTGTGCCACATCCGAGCCTGAATCATTGAAACAGATATTAGAGTTGTTGCCAGAAAAAGATCGCTTAACGTCAGTGATGGAAAAGAATGAGGATGGGAGTACAGTCCTGCATTGTGTCGCATACCATTCTGAATCACTGAAACAGCTATTGGCATTATTCCCCGATAAAGCAGCTTGCTGGAAAGCAGTGATGGAAAAGAATGAGCATGGCGATACAGTTCTGCATTGCGCCGCATCTATGCCTAGATCACTGAAACAGATATTGGAGTTGTTGCCAGCAAAAGATCGCCTAACAGCAGTGATGGAAAAAAATAAGTATGGCGATACAGTTCTGCATCGTGCCGCATTCAGCTCTGGATCAGTAAAGCAGATATTGGAGTTATTGCCGGAAAAAGATCGCCTGACAGCAGTGATGGAAAAGGAGACGCATGATGAAAGAACAGTCCTGCATCTTACCGCCCGGCATCGTAACGATGCATTCAATCCTGAATCACTGAAACAGATATTGGAGTTGTTGCCAAAAAAAGAACGCCTGGTAGCAGTGATGAGAAGGGATACTTTTGGCAATACAGTTCTGTGTTATGCCGCAATCAACCCTGAATTACTGAAACAGATATTGAAGTTATTGTCAAAAGAAGAACGCCTGGTAGCAGTAATGGGAAAGGATAGTGATGGAAAGACAGTTTTGCATGATGTCGCATCCAAGCCTGGATTACTGAAACAGATATTGGAGTTGTTGCCAGAAGAAGATCGTCTGACAGCAGTGATGGAAAAGAATGAGCATGGCGACACAATCCTGCATTGTGTCGCCTATCTCGTATGTCCTAAATTATTGAAACAAATATCATTGAAACAGATATTGAAGTCGTTACCAGAAGAAGATCGCCTGAAGGTAGTGATGGAAAAGAATAATGATGGTGAGACAGTCTTGCATTTCGCTGCATCCGATCCTGAATTACTGAAACAGATATTAGAGTCGTTGCCAGAGAAAGATCGTTTGATAGCAGTGATGGAAAAGAATAAATATGGCGATACAGTCCTACATCGTCTTATCGATCGCATACCTGAATCACTGAAACAGATATTGGAGTCGTTGCCAGAGAAAGATCGTTTGATAGCAGTGGGCAAGACAGTCC
This sequence comes from Gammaproteobacteria bacterium RIFCSPLOWO2_02_FULL_38_11, assembly GCA_001801745.1. GTDB lineage: Bacteria > Pseudomonadota > Gammaproteobacteria > HIGHO2-12-38-15 > HIGHO2-12-38-15 > HIGHO2-12-38-15. The sequence continues at coordinate 26,665 of MGYM01000023.1, read as the reverse complement.
TGCATCGTCTCGTCGCCTTTAAGTCTGACTCACTGAAACAGATATTGGCGCTGTTGCCAGAAGAAGATCGCCTGAAAGCAGTGATGGAAAGAGATAGCAATGGCAATACAGCCCTGCATTCTGCTGCAACCAACTCTGAATCGCTGGAACAGATATTGGCATTGTTTTTTGCTAAAGAAGATCGCCTGAAAGCAGTAATGGAAAGAGATAGCAATGGCAATACAGTCCTGCATCTTGTTACCTTCACTGGATTACTGAAACAGATATTGGAGTTGTTTCCAGAAAAAGATCGTTTAATGGTAGTGATGGAAAAGAATAGGTATGGGAATACCGTCCTGCATTGTGCCGCTTCTAAGCCTGAATTACTGGAACAGATATTGAAATTGTTGCCAGAAAAAGATCGTTTGACAGCAGTGATAAAAAAAAATAGGGATGGTAAGACACCCTTGCATTGTGCCGCAATCGAGCCTGAATTACTGAAACAGATATTGACGCTGTTGCCAAAAGACGCTCGCCTGAAAGCAGTGATGAAAAGGGATAAGGATGGCGAGACGGTCCTGCATCATGTCAATTGCATCCGCCAACCCGAATCACTGAAACAGATATTGGTATTATTCCCTACTGAAGAAGATCGTCTGAAAGTAGTGATGGAAAGGGATAGCTTCGGTAAGACAGTCCTGTATTGTGCTGCAACCAATCCTGAATCACTGAAACAGATATTGGAGTTGTTGCCAAAAGAAGCTCGCTTGACAGCGATGATGGAGAAGAATATCTGTGGCAATACAGTTCTGCATCATCTCGCCGAATTCAAGCCTGAATTACTGAAACAGATATTGGTATTGTTCCCTACTGAAGAAGATCGTCTGAAGGCAGTGATGGAAAAAGATAGCGGAGGCAAGACAGTCCTGCATCGTCTCGTCGCCTCTAAGCCTGACTCACTGAAACAGATATTGGCGCTGTTGCCAGAAGAAGATCGTCTGAAAGTAGTGATGGAAAAGGATAGTTTTGGCAATACAATTCTGCATTTTGCTGCCTCCAACCCTGAATCACTCAAGCAGATATTGAAATTTTTGCCAGAAAAAGATCGCCTAACAGCAGTGATGGGAAGGGATTGTTTTGGCAATACGATCCTGTGTTATGCCACAACCAAGCCTGAATTACTGAAACAGATATTGGTGTGGTTGCCAGAAAAAGATCGCTTAACAGCAGTGATGGAAAGGGATACTGTTGGCAATACGATCCTGTGTTATGCCACAACCAAGCCTGAATCATTGAAACAGATATTAGAGTTGTTGCCAGAAAAAGATTGTTTAACAGCAGTGAAGGAGAGGTATGGCGTTGGCAATACGATTCTGTGTCATGCTGTAACCAAGCCTGAATTGCTGAAACAGATATTGGAGTGCTTGTCAAAAAAGAATCGCCTGAAAGCAGTGAAGGAAAAGAATAAGAATGGTGATACAGTCCTGCATTGTGCCGTCTCCAAGCTTGAATCACTGAAGCAGATATTGGCGTTGTTGGCAGAAGAAGATCGCCTAACAGCAGTGATGGAAAAGGATGGCAATGGCAATACAGTCCTGCATCGCGCCGCATATAACCCTAAATTACTAAAACAGATATTGGAGTTATTCTCAGAAGAAGCTCGCCTGACAGCAGTGCAGAAAACAAATGTGTATGGTGAGACAGTTCTGCATCTTGTTGCATCCAACCCTGAATCACTGGAACAGATATTGAAGTCGTTACCAAAAGAAGCTCGCCTGACAGCAGTGAAGAAAGAGGATGGCGAAGGCAAGACAATCCTGCATCTTGTCGCAAGCAACCCTGAATTATTGAAACAGATATTGAAGTTGTTGCCAGAAGAAGATCGTTTGAAAGCAGTGATGGGAAAGAATAGCGATGCTGAGACAGTTCTGTATTGTGCCGTCTCCAAGCCTGAGTCACTGGAAGAAATATTGAAGTTGTTGCCAGAAGAAGATCGCTTGAAAGCAGTGATGGGAAAGAACAGCGATAGAGAGACAGTTCTGCATTGTGCCGTCTCCAAGCCTGAGTCACTGGAAGAAATATTGAAGTTGTTGCCAGAAGAAGATCGCTTGAAAGCAGTGATGGAAAAAAACAGCGATAGAGAGACAGTTCTGCATTGTGCCGTCTCCAAGCCTGAGTCACTGGAAGAAATATTGAAGTTGTTGCCAGAAGAAGCTCGTCTGGCAGCAATGTCAGCATTAAAACACCGCGATGCGATTAATCTAATAAGAAAAAAGCTTGATAATTATAAGGCACATCTTGAAGAAGTTGAAAAGCAAGCTGGGGATGATTCTCGAAGGATAATTCAAGTTAAAAAAGCCCTTTTTAATGAGAATAATGGGAATAATTTTCAAAAGTATCTCGATGAAGCTTCCAACGAGGAAGATGGTAGTGATGCACAGCGAATTAAATTGGAGGCATTGAGTGTCTTCTGTGAAAAGACGGCGAAAGAATCATTTTCAGAACGTCGAGATCCCTTGCTGGGAAAGCATACGCGAAAACTACTCATCGGTATTGCGGGAATCTTAGCGACATTAACGTTAGGTTTGGGTTTGCTTGCTGCAATGGGACTTTCTAAGTGTGTGGTAGGGCGATACGCTTTCTGGCGTACGACGGGAGAGGGTGTCTTGAATGAGGTAAACGATACTTTAAGCGAAATAAAAAAAGTAGTTCATGGCTGAACGCTATTAAGGAATTCGTATCTTTAAATACGACGAGAGGTTTAAAAAAAAGTATTCGTTTTTTTTCGTAAATATTTTCCTGGATCTTCGCGCCGATGAGCGCTTGATCCAGGCTGCTCTTCACGGCCGATGGGTGTTAGAGGCGCCCATAACGGAGTGCTAAGATTTTAAAATCCCATTCAATTTCAATTCTTTTCCCGGTTTAAATCGTAAAATATATTTAGGGCGAGTCAGGATTTTTTTCCCTGTTTTAGGGTTGCGCGCATTGCGAGACTTTCGGTAGTGCAGCATAAAAGTACCGAAACCCCTGATTTCAATGCGTTCTTGCTTGAGAAGCTGAGCTACCATGTATTCGATAAGTTGATTGATGCTGTGGCTTATCTTATATTCGGGAACGTTTGGCAACTGCTTCGCTATGAGTTGAATCAAGTCTGACTTTATCATAGAAGAAGTGCTCATTTTTTAACATGGGCTATGATGCCAATTTTTAAACCTATCTGCAATACTTATTGGAATAGCCTGTTATGCACGCAAGACTTTTTTTTATTTTTTTTAGTTTGTATCTATTGCCTTCTTTTGTATTTGCTTCCGACGCATCGTATATGGCGACTGTGCCTGTGGCATCACAGAGCCAGGAAGAGCGGATACAAGGTTTTTATGCTGCGCTTACCAAAGTTGTGAATCAAGTCAGCGGAAATAAGATGATGGCCAATCAATTAAAAATTAATAAACTCGATAATTTGTATCCCTATATCAAACGTTATTATTATCTAAGTTCTCATTCAGATGTTGATGAAGACGAGGAAGATGATGAGGGAGAAGCGCCAGAGGCACAAGAACAACAAAGTTTAGTCGTGGAGTTTGAACCCTTGGCTGTGGACAATCTGATTAAGACGCTTAATCAATCATTCAGTAGTGATATTAATTTAACGCCCGTTTTATTATGGTTAGCTATCAATGAAAATAACAAATCTTGGATGTTATCGAATGAAACTCAAAGCTTAGGAGATCAAATTAAATTTACGGCGAAATCAAAAAATCTTAGTATTGTTTTACCTATGATGGACATCGATGATATCAATACAATCAATACGCGTGAAATAGAGGGGTTTGATGTTTCTGCTATTTCACAAGCCTCTATCCGCTATGCCACTGATTTTACTTTGATAGGTTCTATCATTGAAAAAGAACCGAAAAGTTGGAGTGCGAAATGGATGCTATTAAAAAATCAAAAAAGATTTACGTGGATAGACCATGGCGTCACACTTAACGGTGTGATTTTAAGCGGCTTATTAAAGGCAGCTGAGATGATCACAGCTCCAAGTAGTACGGAAGGGCAGAGTAAACACTTGGTTTTGACTGTGTCAGGGGTGAATAATGTGACTGACTATGCTTCTATTAATGCGTATTTACAACAATTACCTGAAGTATCCTCTCTTCAAGTATTGCGTGTGGAAGCTTCCAAGGTGATTTTAGATATTATTTTAGCTGACGGTGAAGAAGAGGCTTTTGAAAAAACCTTGCGATCCAATCCGCATTTTATTTCAGAAGTACAAACTTCTAAGCAAGATCTTCATTATCAATGGAAAAAAAATTAAGGAATTATCCTCATGGAATTTATGCGTAAACAAAGAGAATTTATTATTGTCACGGCACTTTGTTTTCTTCTTCTTTATTTTTTAAGACCGATTCTGTCGCCATTTTTAATGGGATTTATTCTTGCTTATTTAGGTATGCCATTAGTAGATCGTTTCAAAAAATGGGGAATGCCGCGTGTTTTGGCTGCCTGCCTTGTTTTATTCTTTTTTCTTTTTATTGTTGCGATGATTTTTGTCTTACTGCTTCCGATTTTAGAGCGTCAAGGCTTGTTGCTTTACAATAAAATCCCTGTTTTTATTACATGGGCACAAGATCATTTTTTTCCGTGGTTAAGTGACCGCTGGGGTTTTGAAAAGGATGCTTCTCTGGATTATTTGAAAAAAGCGATTTCCAATAATATGCAACAGACAGGGAATGCGGTATTTACAGTATGGAAAACTTTATCACATTCAGGCATCGTCATTTTAGAAACTCTATTTTCTTGTTTGCTTGTGCCGGTTGTGATGTTTTATTTATTGAGGGATTGGAACAAAGTGTGGGAAGGGCTGGGTGATTTGTTTCCTGATTCCATTCGTTCGCGTTTGAAAAAATTTGTAAAAGAAATTGATGAAGTGTTGGGTGCTTTTTTGCAGGGCCAGTTGATAGTGATTCTTTGTTTGGGATTGATTTATTCTGTGGGATTATGGATGGTGGGTTTGGATTCTGCCTTATTAGTCGGACTTTTTGCGGGTATTATCAACATTGTCCCTTACTTAGGATTAATCGTTGGCATGACGATAGCCAGTTTGATGATGTTGATTCAGTACCATGATGTGATTCACGTTGTATATGCAGTTCTTGTTTTTCTGATAGGGGCGGGGATTGATAATTCCGTATTAACGCCGAATTTAATTGGGGAGCGGATTGGCTTACACCCTATTGCTGTGATTTTTGCAGTATTAGTTGGAGGACATGCTTTTGGTTTGGTGGGTGTGTTGTTGGCATTACCCGTAGCTTCTATCATTATGGTGTTCTTAAGACACTTACGCACTGACCTTGCACGATCATGATGGATTTTTCTCAAAGTGTGTTAGATGTGCAGTTGCATGAAGATGCTACTTTTTCAAATTTTTATGCTGGGAAGAATACGCAATTAATTTCGCATCTCAAGCAATTTTTAGAAAAAAAAGAAGATCACTTTTTTTATTTGGCGGGCACAGTAGGCAGTGGAAAAAGCCATCTTTTACAGGCTTGTTGTCATGAAATAACAAAAGAAAATAGAACTGCCACTTATATTCCTTTAGAAAATTTCAGATTATTCAATGTAAAATTATTAGAGAATTTAGAAGAAATTGATTTTATTGCTGTGGATGATATTCAATGTATTTCTGAAAATAAAGAATGGCAGATTGCTTTAATGAATTTATATAATTTTTCTAAAGAAATAAAATCTAAATTATTTATGTGTGGTGATGCGTTGCCTCAAACCTTGAATTTAACATTGGCGGATCTTAGGTCGCGACTTTCTTGGGGGCAGGTTTATCAACTTTATCCTTTAGAAGACGAGGAAAAAATTCTTGTATTACAAGCGAAAGCATCAGCGCGTGGTTTTGAATTATCGCAAGAAATAGGTAATTTTTTATTGCGGCATTGCTCGCGTCAAATGCCAGCGCTTTTTTCTATTCTTGAAAAACTAGATTATGCTTCACTTGCCGCACAGCGTCGTTTGACTATTCCCTTTGTGAAAGAGGTATTAAAAAAAATCCCTGCAACAAAGAAATAAAGCAAAATGAGACGTTTTTTACGGACGACTAAATAGCGGCAAAAAGAACTCGGAACTAGAAGAAGCCGCGCCAGAAGAAGTACCGGCTGCTGAATCTGTTTTCTCTTCTAAATTTAAATCTGGAACAGCGACGATTTTTTTAGCTTCAGCAAGCGTCTCTCTAAAATAATCAGGTTCTTGTATTTTTACAGCATATTGATCGGCAACCTCTGTTAAATATTTAAAAAGAGCTTCTGGTGTTTGCTCAAGACTGCCTAAGGTGTAACTTCTCGTACTCTCTCTTTTTGGTTCTATTAAGAATTCTTCAAGCAAAGATAGTACCGTTATATTTTCTGCATCAAGTTCTTTGACAAAAGAAGGCAGTGAAAGTAAAGCGGTGACCGCAGCGTGATGATAATCGCCTCGCTGAATAATAATGGTTAAGAGCTCCCTTTCTTTTTGTTCAGGATCATTTATTAATTCTGCATCACAGTGAGAAGAATTGGCTGTTTTCTGTTTTTCTTCTAATGTTTTTAATACTTCTCTAGCAATAGAAACCAAGTCATCAAAGCAGATAAATTTTTCTTGAAACGCTTCAAGGCCTAATTTTGGATTGAGTGTACCTATTGCTATGCCAAAGGCGGCATCTTGAGGCTTATGACGAAGATGATAAGCCAGTAGCGTTGCATATGCTGCATGCTTGTTTTTTTCATTCTGATCATTTTTTTCGGCAGTTAAAGGTAGGAGGGCTCCTAAACAGTCTTTAATTCTGTCATTTGCTATATGTTGTAGCTTCATGTCATTAAAAGGCTGAAAAAGGAGGCTGAGGGCTTTTTTATAACATTCTATTTCAGAAACTTCAGAATCAGCTGAAACTACTAGATCTAAGCTTAAAACAGCTGAACATAGACGATGAAGTTCGCTCGCATAGTCAGTCAACGGTAGTTTCTTTTCTTCAATGTAGTTTTTTAATTTTTCAAGTCGTTGGGAAATATCATTTAATATTTTATTATCGTCTGCGCTGCCTTCTTTAAGAAAAGCGCTGAGTTTTCGTTCGCTTATCCTCTTATTACGTTCTAGAAGCTGAGAGAAAGAGTCAGTTGTCTCCTCGTGACTCATTAATGAAAGCTTTTTTAGAAAATAATTCTGTTGGAGTGCCTCCAGCAAAGTCTGTGTGCCAGTGTTAGTCATCGGCATCTCTTCAAGAGAGAGTATTTTGAGCCTGCGATTATTTTGAAGTGCCTGAGCTAGCACTGTTGCGTCAGTATCATTTATTCCTTTGTAGCCAAGAAGTGTTAGGGCTTTGAGAGTGGTGTTATTTTCCAGTGCTTGCGCCAGTGCTCGTATATCCCCAGTTCTGGCATCGCAACTAAGCTCCAGATTTGTGAGCGTGGTGTTATTTCTTAGTTCCACTAGCACTTGTATACCCTTAGGATCTATTTGAATGCGACCAAGTTTCAGACTTGCGAGCGTATGATTACTTTCAAGCGCCAGGGCCAGCATGCTTGCTTCAGCCTCATTTATTCTATGGTTACTACTGAGCTCTAACGTTTCGAGCGTGGTGTTACCTTTTAGTGCATTCGCCAATTCTTGTATACCCATGGAACTTGTGGGAGTGTAAAAAAGAGTCAGACTTATGATCGTATAATTATCTTTAAGTGCCTGTGCTAGCCACTGGGCCTCAAGGTCACTTATGTTCCTGTCACTAAGAAGATTTAAAGTTCTGAGCGTGGTGTTCTTTCCCAGTGCTTCCGCTAGCGTTTGTGTAACACTCATGGGACTTGAGAGATTGTAAGAAATATCTAGTGTTGTGATCGCGGTGTTAGCTTTCAGTACTTCCGCCTGCGCTTGAGTACTTATGGAATTGTGACTAAGATTCAGATTTGTGAGCGTATGATTATATTTAAGTGCGTGCAGGAGGTCTCGTGCACCAACCTCGCTTATAGAATTATGGCTAAGATTTAGTTTTATGATCGTATTATTGGTTTTTATGAATTCAGCGAGAATTTTCGCACCAGCATCCGTTATGACGTTGTATTCAAGCCTAAGTTCTTTAATAGCTCGGTTTTTTTTAAGCTCTTCAACGAGAGATTCTACGCCACTATCACCTATGTCGTGGCACTGAAAATCCAAAACTGCAGATTGAGCACATAAATCATTTGAACTTAATACGACGGCACCGACGAGTGTGACAAGCAGAGTTAAAACCAAGCCTATCAAACATTGAATTATTTGAAACACGATGTAAATGGGGAAAACAATACATAGCATTGCAGATGCATTAATTGAATAATAAGCATTCCTCGCTTTTATCGATCCAAAAGATGATTCTGAAAGATAAACACACAATAAAGATTTAGATAACAGTTGTATTGGGAATAGATAATCCAAGATGCCATAATGATGATTATAATAATTATTAGCGCTAGAAGTTGACAATTCCCATGGACTGTTCCCTACTAAAACATCCCAGGTTTCGAAAAACAGGGCTTTTACGCGCTGTCTTTTAAGCATTTTTTCATCTTTGTAAGGAGAGTTCTTTCCTGTCTTGGCAAAAACATTTAAGGAAGAAACGGGGAGGAGCATCATATAAAACTTCTATTTACGAGAACCTACGAGCTCCAATTGTACACTTAATGGACTGTTAGAATCAAGATAGTCGTTTTTGAGAAATTGTTAAAGTAAGCTGAATGAGCGCAGCGCAGTTACAGGAAAAACCCTCACAAATCTGTTGCATTCAACAAAAACACCCCGCCGCCGCCTCTTTCAAACTCAAGCCAAATAAGGGGAAGCCGAGGGAATTTTTTTTCTATGGCATCTTCACTGTTACCTACCTCTATAACCAATATGCCATGCGGATTTAAAAAACTTTTTGCTTGCGCTAAAATAATTTCTACAATGTCTAATCCATCTTCCCCACCATATAATGCAGCTTTTGGTTCATGTAAATATTCTTGAGGTAGGGCTTCCATGTCTTTTTGATCAACATACGGGGGATTGCTGACAATGATGTCATAGGCTTTTATAGGGATGGTTTCAAATAAATTCGATTGAATTAACTGTACTTGTTTTTCTTTTTGATGCTTTTGAATATTTTTTTTGGCAACAAGCAGACAGTCACTATTAATATCAACCATGTCGATGTGTGCCTCGGGAAAAGCATAGGCGCAAGCAATGCCAATGCATCCTGAACCTGTCCCTAAATCTAAAATATTTTTTACTTTTTCAGGTTTAATCCAAGGTGAAAATTGATTTTCAATTAATTCTGCAATCGGTGATCGCGGAATTAAAACACGTTCGTCAACATAAAAAGAAAGACTTGAGAAATACGCTTCTTTTGTCAGATAAGCCAGGGGTTTTCGTGTTTCAATGCGTTTTTCAATTAAGGCTAAAATTCGTTTTTTTTGAGGTTCCGTGACATTTTGCTGGCGCACTTCTGCGGAGACGCGGTGAGGTAAGTCCATACAAAATAAAACAAGCGCGACCGCTTCATCCCAGGCATTGTCTGTACCATGTCCAAAAAATAAACCTTCTTTTTCAAATTTAATTTTTGCAAAATTTAAAAAATCTTCAAGTGTTTTTAATTCTTTAACACTTCGCACTGTAACCCTCCTTCGCTTAATTTTATTTCAATTTTACTGCCGATTTTTACAGTGTTGGCGGAGGTGATAATTTTTTTATTTTTTGTCATCGCAATGGCGTAACCTCGTTTTAAAGTGGCTAAAGGATTGATGACTTCAAGTGCTTGTATGGTAGAAGCAAGTTGTTGTTTTAAAAGTAAAAAACGATGCTGTATGTAAAATAAAAAACGTCGTTCAATGTTGTCAACCTTTTGCATGTGTTCACGTAATTGATGTAAAGGGTGAGGGAGTCGTGATCGTAAGCTTAGTAGTCGCTCTTTTTTTTGTTGTAAAAAATGATTGATATCACGTATTAATCGTGAGGAAATTTGAGAAAGTTGTGCGAGCGTGTCTTTTTGATGGGGTGTGATAAAAGTGGCTGCTGCTGAAGGTGTGGGAGCGCGGACATCAGCAACAAAATCTGCAATAGTGAAATCAATTTCATGCCCTACGGCTGAAACCACGGGAATGTGACTTTCAAAAATGGCATAGGCAAGCGCTTCATCATTAAAAGCCCATAAATCTTCAAGTGAACCACCGCCACGTGTTAAAATTAAGATGTCACATTCCTGACGTTCATTCGCAATTTTTAACATTTTAATCATGTTTTCAGAAGCCGCACTGCCTTGCACAAGGCTGGGATAAATGATGACAGGCATTAAAGGGAAACGTTCTTTTAATAATTTTAAAACGTCTTGAATAGCTGCGCCACTGGGTGAGGTGATAATTCCAATTTGTTTAGGCAAGGTGGGCAAAGGTCTTTTTCTATCAGGATTAAATAAACCAGCTTTTGATAATTTTTGTTTGAGTAACTCAAAAGCACGTTGTAATTTTCCATCTCCCGCTTCCTCCATTGTTTCAACAATAAACTGATAATCACCGCGCGCTTCATATAAACTGATTTTTCCGTACGCAATAACGTGCATTCCGTTTTCAAGCTTAAACGAAAGCGATCTTGAATAACTTGAGAAAAACGCACAACGTAATTGTGCTTGACTGTCCTTTAATGAAAAATAAGAATGTCCTGAGGCAGGTGTCACTAAATTTGAAACTTCACCTTCAATCCAGATTTTTGAAAATTGTTCTTCTAAAGAAAATCGAACTAAATTATTGAGTTCGGAAATTGAAAAAATGGTTTTTTCGAGTAAGGGCATGGTTATTCCGGATGCTCAGACCACCAACTTTCTAAAATTAATTGCGCTGAAACCTCATTAATGGCTTCGCGAGATAAACCTTTATAACCTCTTTTGGCAAAGATTCGTGATTTGGCTTCTTTTGTTGTCAGGCGCTCATCGATTTCAAATATGGGGATTGTGTGTCGTTTTTCTAAATCTTGTTTAAATAAACGTATTTCATCCGTGATGCTTTGTGTGCTGCCATCCATTTTTAAAGATAAACCCAGAATGATCGCATCAGGCTTCCAGTCATCAATTAATTTTTTGATAAGATCCCAGGGGGTTTTGTTTTGATATCGGATAAAAGAAGTTAAAGGGGAAGCTGTTTTTGTGATACTTTGACCCACAGCAACGCCTATGTATTTTAATCCAAAGTCAAATGCGATGAGGGTATTAAACTGTTTATCCATGTCCGGAGAAATTCGAAATTTGATTAATGTCGATACCCAGTAATGCGGCGGCTGTTTTCCAACGTTCTGAAAAAGGGGTTTCAAATAATATTTTAATATTCGCAGGGACGACGAGCCAATAATTTTTTGCAATTTCTTCTTCAAGTTGGCCTTCATCCCAGCCAGAATAGCCTAAAGTAATCAAAATATTTTGATGAGGTTTATTGCCTGCGGCAATGTCTTCTAGTACATCGCGTGAAGTTGTGATAGAGAGATTGTCTGCAATAGTGAAGGTCGATCGCCATTGTTTTTGATCTTGGTGGAGGACAAAACCTCGCTCTGTGTGCAAGGGGCCACCTTGTAAAACAGGGACGTTTTCTACAGTTTCATTAGCGGAAACAATTTTCATGCGTTCGAGTATGTCGTTTAAGCGAAGATCCAAGGGTTGATTGATGATGATGCCCGTGGCGCCTGTCTGTGTATGCTCGCAAATGTAGATAACAGACTGATAAAATAAGTCGTTGCCCAGGGTGGGCATCGCTATTAAAAAATGATGCTGAAGAGAGGAAAAAGACACTTAAATTAACTCTAGGATAAAATTTTAAGAATAGTAACACTGCTGGGGGTTGGTTTGAAAATGTTTTTACATTACTTATGATAAAAGGAGGGGCGATGACGTTTGTTATTCTTGAAAGTTGTATTAAGTGCAAATATACAGATTGTGTGGAAGTGTGTCCCGTGGACTGTTTTTACGAAGGTCCCAATATGTTGGTTATCAATCCTGATGAATGTATTGATTGTGCCTTGTGTGAGACTGAATGTCCCGTGAATGCCATTTGTTCTGAAGATGATGTACCTGCAGATCAAAAAGAATTCATTGTTTTAAATGCAGAATTATCAAAAAAGTGGCCTAACCTAAATCATAAAAAATCAGCGCCTAGCGATGCAGATCAGTGGAAAGAAGTTAAAAATAAAAAAAAATATTTGGAGAAATAATTATAAGTTATGGGGTGTAATCCATCCTAGAAAGTAAGCGATGAAGAGTAAAATAAACAAGATGATGGAAAGAGTGATGCGTGCTGTGAGTGCTTTTACAAGCTGGGTTTGGCCGGGTTTTTGTTTTAGTAAAAATACGACGGCGGTTCCTAAGCAAAAAAAAATGCTGGTAAGAAAGAGTAAGATAATGGTTTTGAAGATCATGTTTGATATCCTTTTATGAAAAATAAATTTTTTATTTTTTTAATATTAATGATTTTGGCAAGTTTGTTTGTTGTTTTGGGCTTTTGGCAATTAAATAGAGCTAAAGAGAAACAGCAACTTTTGCAGCATTCGCATCATAGCATAAGACAAAATGTTTCTCTTGAGGAACTCAAAAAAGAAAATAAAAAGTTAGACTATTTGCCAGTTGAGATAAGAGGAAAATACGATGAGGATCTTACATTTTTTCTTGAAAATCAATTTTACCATCATCAATTAGGCTTACATGTTATTACCCCTTTTATTTTAAATGAAAAACATATCCTATTGGTTGACCGAGGCTGGGTATCGCCTCCTTTTGTTTTTTCACCCTATGGATTTTCAGAACATAAAATAATTCAGGGGCGTCTTAAGCTAATCAAGAAAAACCCTTTTATTCGAGAGTCTTTTGAAAAAATAGATTCAAGGAAGAGATTGTCGATGATGCAATATGACAGGGTTTATCTGACAGCGCGTTGGCAAAAGAGCGTCTTGCCTTTTGTGTTATTGTTGGATTGCCAAGAAGTAGGAGGATATGGGCGTGATTGGGTGATTACAGTTATCTCGCCTTCTCGCCATCAAGGGTATGCGGTGCAGTGGTTTTCGTTGGCGTTATTGTCGCTTATCATTTCGTTTTTTATTTTGAGATCGAAAAAATGAAAAAAAATAATGTGTTATTAGTGTTAGGATTTTTAGCTTTTATTTTTATAACGCCTTTTTTGGCAGCTTGGTTTTTTGTGCATGAAGAGAATTGGCCAGGAATGCGCGTCAATCGTGGGTTTTTATTTGATCCGCCGGTGCAATTGAAAAAAATACCGTGGAAAAATATCGACGGTACGCCTTTTTTATGGAAGAATACAGCGCATCCTTGGGTGATGTTATATGTTGTGCCAAAACCATGTCAGGAAACTTGTCATGATCTTATTTATAAATTACATCAAATACAGCTGGCACTGAATCAAGACCAAGATCAATTTAGACGTGTTTTTTTATTTTTGAATCCTCCTTTAGAGCAAGAAACAAAAGAAATAAAAAAAAATAATTATGCAAGAAATGTATTTTTTATTGAAACAGAAAAAACATCCTTTTTGAAAACTTTAGAACATTATCCTGGCAAAGATAAAATTGAAGAGACAGGCGCTGTCTTTATTGTTGACCCGGCGCAATATATTGTGCTGGCTTATAACGTTTTCGATGCACAAGATATATTGAAAGATTTGCAACGTTTAATGAGGGCCTATCATCTTGGACAGAAATAAAAAATTAAAATTTTCTTACCAACTTGCTTTTGTTACGACGTGTTTGGCTTTTATTGTTGTGATGTTGGGGGCGTATACGCGTTTAAAGGATGGTGGTTTGGGGTGTCCTGATTGGCCAGGATGTTATGGTCATGCGTTTGTGCCCACGCAACAAACTTTGGCGATTGAAAAGAATGAACAAGCGCAGAAGCAGCCTTTAGAAGCCCCCAAAGCTTGGGCGGAGATGGTCCATCGTTATTTTGCCGGAGGCTTATCTCTTGCGATTACTGTTTTGTTTTTTTTAGGAATTTTAAATTTTAGAATTTTAAAAAAAGCTTTTGTGTTACCTCTTTTTCTTTTTATTCTTCTTTTGTTTCAAGCTGTTTTAGGTATGTGGACAGTGACTTGGTTATTGTATCCTGCCGTGGTGATGTCTCATCTTTTAGGTGGAATGACAATCATGGCTTTGCTTTGGGTGTATGGATTATATGTCGGTGGGTTTGCGCGTGTAAGCAAGGGAGAAAAATATCGTTCTTGGGCGGTGTTGGGATTAATTATTTTGATCATTCAAATTATTTTGGGAGGGTGGACGAGCTCTAATTATGCTGCTTTAGCGTGTCCAGATTTTCCTTTATGCCAAGGGCAATGGTTGCCGGTCTTGAACTTCAAAGAAGCTTTTATTGATCCTTTAATTTTTGGCCCTAATTACCAAGGCGGGTTGATGGACATGCAAGGGCGTGTGACCATTCAGTTTTTGCATCGTGTCTGGGCGATCGTGACATTTTTTTATTTAATTGCCTTGTCTTTTTATTTGTTTTTTTCTCGAAATAAAGTTTTAATTTTATGGGCGACCTTTATTTCAATATTGATTGTATTGCAGTTTTTATTAGGTATTTTAAATGTGATTTTACAATTGCCGCTTGAGATAGCCGTTTTGCATAATGCTGTTGCAGCTTTGCTTTTGCTTATTGTTGCAAGTTTGATTTTTTCTTTGTTTTGTCGAGATAAAACGTGACCTTGGTTGCTTATTACGAATTATGTAAACCCCGTGTTGTTGCTTTGATGTTGATAACTTCCTTAGTAGGGATGCTGCTTGCAACACCATCGTGGGTGCCTTTGCGTATTTTAATTTTAGGTAATCTTGGTATTGGTTTGGGGGCGTGCGCGGCGGCAGTAGTGAATCATCTTGTTGATAGGCGTATTGATGCTTTGATGGGGCGTACGCAATTTCGGCCGCTGCCTTCAGGGCGTGTTACATCTGGGCAGGCGATCTTATTTGCAAGTGTGCTTGCGTTTCTTAGTATGTTGATTTTATCATTGTGGGTGAATAAGTTAACGGCCTTGTTGACCTTAGTAACACTGATTGCTTATGCCGGTGTTTATAGTCTTTATTTAAAACGTGCGACACCTCAAAATATTGTTATTGGTGGCATTGCGGGTGCAGCCCCCCCTTTGTTAGGTTGGACGGCCACGACCGGCCACATTGATCCACATGGTTTATTATTGGTTTTAATTATTTTTGTGTGGACGCCACCGCATTTTTGGGCTTTAGCTATTCAACGTTACAAAGAATATGCGCGTGCGGATATTCCGATGTTGCCTGTGACGCACGGTATTCCTTTCACAAAACTATGTATCTTTCTCTATACGCTTTTGTTAGCAGCTGTGAGTGTATTGCCGTATGTTGTGGGAATGAGTGGTCTTATTTATTTAGTTGCCGCTTTGTTATTAAATTCAATTTTCATTTTTAAATCTTATTTATTGTTAACGAAAAAAGAAGAACATGTGCTCGCAGGAAATGTATTTCGATTTTCAATTTGGTATCTCTTTGGTATTTTTGTTTTTCTGTTGATAGATCATTATTAGAATGCTTTAAAATAAAAAACCAAAAGAATCTTAAAGGAAGATTAAATGAGAATAAAAAATGTTTTATTATTTTCAGTTAATTAGTTATAATCACTTTTGTTGTTAACCTTGGCTTTCTCTATTTTTATAATAAACCAATATGAAAGAAAATAATGAAAATCAGCACGCAGTTTCGTTTATAGAAAAAATGCGTCGAAAAGAATTTGCGTGGCTGAACTATCTTCAATTGCTCACACTGTCTGCATTTAAAGTACCTCAGGCTTTCAGTGAATCCATTCGAGATTATTTTTATGTGGGCGAGGGCGTCCACATTTTTGTTCCTTTTGTAATAGCCTTTTCACTTTTAAATGTTGCACTTACTTCTTATCGTTTATATAAAGCTAAAAACAGAAACGTAGAATTGATTGTTAATGCCATCGATGCTTATCTTAGCGCAGCTTTGTTTATCTCATTAAGTATCGGAGCAACTATTCTTCCTGTGATTTTCTTTCCTATTTTGACTTATGCAACCTTGGGTTATGTCGGGTATATGGTGTTACGTGCGGGTATTCAATTTTTTATGAATTGGCGTTCTTATCAAAACAATGAATCCCCGGCGCTTCGTGCTATTTTTCGTGAAAACATGTTTCAGCATGCACTGATGTTGGTGGGAGGTTTGGTTGTTTTTTCTTTGTTTGTGGTATTGCTTACCGTGCCTTTATCCCAGGTTGCCATTTTTGGGATCTTGGCTTTGGCGGGAGTGATTTACCCTTTGTTTTCTTTTGGTTTGGGTATTTATCGTAAAATCCAACATGATAAACAAAAAACATTAGAGCAAGCACCGCCTGATGAGAGTAGTGGTGTGCAAAATACCTTGTCTTCAGATAGAACGCGTTCTTCTTCTTTTGATAAGAATGAGGGAGCACAGCTTGATAATCAGCCTCACAAAGGTGAAAAACATTTTGACCCAAAACATTATTATGATACGGAGTTGATGAGAGAGGGAATGACGACTGACAAACCTTGGAGTAGTTTATATGAAAAAATAAATGAACTTATTTTCAAGACTGAGCCAGGAAAAGTAGATTTTCTTCGTGGACTTAAAGAAACCTGTCATGATAAAGAAGGTCTTTCAAAAGACTTACTCGTGAAGATTAAAGGGTTATCGCAAGACTATGCAAAGCAGGGCGCATTTCAATCTTTTTTTCAACATAATTCGCAAGAGAGAATTGTCTTTAAAGTTGCGAAAAGATTATTAGAGCAAGAGGCGGGGTTGGCTCATTCGTCTTCATCCTCTAGTCTTTCTTCTTCTGTATCTTCTTGAGGACAGGATTTTCTCCTGTAATTTCGCTTCCCTCATTCCAGGCTAAATTTCGTTAAAAACGCCCTCTCTCCTTTTTTTAGAGGCGCCCTTAATTTTATCTTAAGGTTGTTTGGTGTTGAGTTCTATAGTATGGCGTCTTTTATACTCTATATAGGTATCCCGATGTCAATATCAAAACTACACCCCAGTCTAAGCGCAAGAGATAAAGCAAGAAAAGCAATAGAGCTGAAAAGAAATTCAAAAAAAATAAGTGTAAAAGCAAAAAAAAGAGAACAAGCAAAAAGAAGATTAAAACATATCGTAAGGCCAGAGTTGGGTTTGCATGAACTTAAAAGACAGAAAAGAATAAGGAAAAATATAATAAAAATAAAAAAAATAGTGAATGAGAAAATAGAAGAAGAGCGTGATGAAGCAATAAGAGAAAAAAACAAGATACTTTTAGAATTGGATAATTCCGAACTCAGATGGAAGATGCAAGCTGTTTCTGACAAGCTTTTTTCTGTTGCGCCAGGGGTGGCTCACCGCCAAAAACATGAGGGCAATAGCTAGCAAGCCTTTATATATTCATGCTTTTTATGAGTTATTTCATTTTGCCTCCTGGTGCAAGCCTTTGCATTTTGGTACTGCTTTATCCCAAGACGATTTTGACCGCTGTTTGTTCTGTGCTGATTTATTGATTGCATTTGGACGTGTTCTGGAGCGGCGCATTGATTTTTGTAACCGAGAAGATTTTGAAGTATTCATGAAAATTTCAGAAGAGGCTTCAAAAAAAATATCACAATCTTTGTGGACAAGAGGACAAGCAATTTCAGAAATTGTAAAACGTACGACGGTGTATCTCCAACGCCACAAGACAAGCAAATTGAGATCGTTATATGGGGAAATGATAGAAGATGAAGAAGCTTTGTCAGCGTGTGTTAAAGAAATAAAAGCATGGATAGAACATTTAAAACCTGAAGATGTTGAGATCATTATTCCACACCTTAATCCAAAAGAAGTTTTAAGTTTGATACAAGTTAATTTAGAGACACCTCCGCCGCCTTGTGATACATCTCTTAGGGCAACGCTTGAAGCAGAAAAAATAAGTTTACTTGAATTGATCGTACTTAATTGGAAATTAATTCATGATCCTAATCAACGTTCAATATTCCAAAATGTATTAGTGGGTTTGAGAAAAAGTGATTTTCATGTTGGGAAAGCGCTTTTCATTCAGTGGTTGTATGACATTAGACAAGCCTATCTTTCTGAATCTACCGCGACTATTGATCAATTATCAGAAGAAGGTTTGAGTTGGGTAGAAGAGACTAGCTCAAAAGTTGCGGCCAGTGGTGGTTCTGAGATCGTAAATGACTTCGTCATCAACTCATCTGATTCACATGCACAATCAAATCAGAGAAGAACCAAAAATTTTTCTGATTTGTCTGTAATTCTGGAAGAAAATTCCAGTATGACTGAGCTGAATTTTTATAATGGATTAGATGTTGAGGCTGTCAGGCTGATTAGCCAAGCGCTTGAAAGAAATAATACGATACAAGTCTTAAATCTTGTTTCTAATCACATGGGTAATGTGGGTGCTATGGCTTTGGCAAGATTATTCGAGTTTAATCATACTATTACAGAGTTGAATATTAATAATAATCAGATAAGTGATGAAGGCGCACAGGTGATCGCAGAAATACTTTCACGGAACAATTGCGCTATTACTAAATTGAGCCTTGCTGTTAATTTGATAGGCGATGAAGGTGCGATAGCTTGTGCTAGCTTACTTGAAAATAATACCTCGTTAACAAGACTGGATCTTTCTTCAAATAGAATAGGTGTACTCGGGGCAGGACCTGTTGCCAGAGCATTTATAAAGAACAATACGCTGCGAACATTAATATTTACTCGTAATAATGCGGGTCCTAGAACTGCAGAAATCTTTGCTGAGGCACTTGTTGTCAACCTCTCTTTGGAAAGCTTGGATTTGCGTGAGAATCAATTAGATAGGGAAGGTGCAGTAGTCTTAGGTAAGAAACTTAATTTAAATATATCGGTAAAGCGATTGAATCTTGGTTGGAATGGGATAGGTAGCGAAGGGGTAGCGGGGCTTGCCGAGGCATTTTATGAAAATGCTTGCATTCAAGAGTTGAATCTTCAAAACAATGGAATAGAAGTTGAGGGTGGGATCCCTCTGTTTCGAGCGCTTGAAGCGAACACTTCCTTAGTAGTGTTGGATATAAGCCATAATGAGTTAGGAGATGATGATATAAAAATATTAGCCCCAGTTATTTCTAAAAATTCTTCACTAAAAACCCTGGAGTTTTGTTCTAATGCTATCACTGCTCAAGGTGCGCGAGCGCTTGCTAAGGCACTGGTAGTGAATTCTTCAGTAACAGAATTAGGGTTGGGCGTTAATAATATAGGTGATCGAGGTACAAAAGCGCTTGCTAAGGCGCTTAGGCAAAACACCTCATTAAAAATATTGACGCTTGAGGCGAGTGAGGTAGGCGATGGTGGTGCCCAAGTGCTTGGCAAGGCGCTCTTATGCAATTGTACTTTGACGACCCTGCGTCTTAATAAAAACAACTTAAGTAAGCAAGGTGCAAAGAGCCTCATTAAAGCGCTTGAGCATAACGCTTCATTGACAAGTCTGGAGCTTGCGAAGAACAATTTAGGTGATATTGGAAACGCCTTCATAAGATTACTTGGAAGGAATCATACTCTGACGACACTGGAACTTAGTTTAGCGTTTGTAGATCGTCCTTACCTCAAACGAATCAGTCAGCTGTTAGAACGTAATGCTTCTTTTCAAGTTCAAGCTATGAGTCCAGCAAATGTTGCGCCTCAAGCGTCGTTTTTCCAAACGAGCAGTGATTCTTCTGTTGGTGCTATGAGTAGTAGTTTGCAAGCCAGTAGCAATTCTTTGCGAGGGGGAGGTAAGAGAGTTTAAATATTAAAAGAGGCAGCTTTTAAAAGCTGCCCCCAGATGGTCCAACGATTTTTCCAGATGTTTTTGTTAGATCCAACATCCTTGTGGTTCTTATGGCATTCCTTAAATGCTTGCAAACGATAAGCTAGTTACAGTAAGACAACAAGGCGGTGATAAGATAAAATATAATGAAAAATAGATTTAAGCGCTGTGGATTTTTTAAAAAATTTTATTTTTCAATAAGATAGAAATAAAAAATAAATTATAAATACTGAATTTTTGGCCGATTTCTCACATCATTTTAAGCGATAACCTTTATTTTTTAAGGCAATAAGCACAATGTTTTACTCATTATTTTATTTTCGGGTAGTAAAGCCGATTTGGTATCGCCAAAAATATTTGGCTTTGCTGCTTTTTCCTTTCGAAATTATTTATCGTGTTTGCATTTTCTTAAGAAAAAAAAATTGTAAACCTGTTTTTTTCTCTGTGCCTGTGATTGTAGTGGGGAATATCACGGTGGGTGGGGGGGGGAAATCGCCTTTTGTGATTGCGCTATCAGCGTATTTAACATCTATAGGATATAAGCCTGGCATCATCAGCCGTGGTTATGGTCGCCAAGTGAAATCTCAAACGCCCATAGATGTTCATCCTCAGGATGATCCGGTTAATGTAGGTGATGAGCCCCGCATGATTGCAGAGCAAACCCATTCCCCGGTGATTATCGGCAGTGATCGTGTGCGCTCGGCACAATATCTTCTTGAAAAATATCCTGATTGTAATGTCATTATCAGTGATGATGGCTTACAGCATCATCGTTTAGGGCGAACTTGCAGTATTTGTTTATTGAATGGAGAAGAACAGCTGGGAAATAGACATTGCCTGCCTGCAGGACCCTTGCGAGAACCTTTGTCTGCATTATCAAGCTATGATATCGTCATCGACCGTCAAAAAAATGCATCGTTACTGAAAACATATTACGAAGGCTTTATTCAAGTAAGAGAGGAACGCTGCGTAAAGCCATTGGATTTTTTTCAAAATCAAACGGTACATGTGGTGACAGGTATTGCTTATCCTGAAAGTTTTTTAGAAAAACTGAGAACCTTGGGTATGACGTGTATACCCCATCTTTTTCCGGACCATTATTTTTTTTCTCAAAAAAATATTTCTTTTAATGATGATTTACCTGTGGTGATGACCCAGAAAGATGCTGTAAAATGTCAAGCTTTTGCGAAACAGAACACATGGTTTTTAAAAATGAGATTTGAATTAACGCCTCTTCTTCAGCAACGAATACGCCATACATTAAAGTGATGATAATTCCCGTGAACTTAAAATTATTTTTTAAGCATCGTTTTTTGCTTTTGTTTTTTATGATGATGCCTTCTTTTGTTTTTGCTTTAACGTATCCTTTAGAAAAAGGGATCAGCGTGATAGGGCGTGTTCAAACTTCTTTAGTGGAGCCGGGCGATAATTTTAATATTATTGCGCGTCGTTTTGACGTAGGTTATTACGACTTAATTGAAGCCAACCCCAAGCTTGAACCTGAGAAATTACCGATATGGTATCCCGTTGTTATTCCTACAAAATTTATTATTCCTGAGGGTGAACAGAAAGGGATTATTGTTAACTTACCTGAGTTACGTCTTTATTATTTTCCGCAAGATAAAGAAGAAGTGATCACGTTTCCGCTTGGGGTGGGTAGGCAAGGCACGACGACGCCGGTATGTTTAACGAAAATCACAATTAAAACCAGGTATCCAACGTGGTATGTTCCTGAATCAATTCGCATGGCCAGAGAACAAGAAGGCGTACATCTTCCGAAGCTTGTTTTGCCTGGCCCTGATAATCCTTTAGGTGATTATTCTTTGCGTTTAGAAATACCGAATGGTGCCTATTTGATGCATGGGACGAATGATTCTTCGGGTGTGGGTCGTCGCAGCAGTGCAGGTTGCATACGCATGTTTCCTGAAGACATTGAAGAGCTTTTTGCGTTAGTTGAAGTAGGTACCTCGGTGAATATTATTGATGACCCTTTAAAAATAGGTTGGGACGGAAAATTTCTTTATTTAGAGTCACATCAACCTTTGGACTCAGACAAACAAAAAATTGATTTTGATGCTATCGTTGAAAAAATTTCGAAAGAAGCCAAAAAAAGAAATGTAAAAATAGATTGGGAAAAAGCTCGTAAAATCGCAAAAGATCAAAATGGCATTCCAGAGACTATTAGTGTTTCTGATGATGCATATTAAGTAGTTTTTGTGAAAAAAGCCGTGTCATTGCGAGAAAAACACGCCCTTTTTTTAAAAAGAAGAAAGATCTTTTTTGTGTTTTTCGAAGCAATCCAGTGCTACGCCAAATAAGGACTCAGTCCTAGATTAATGAAATGGATTCATCCACTAAAAATCTTTTTTAATCGGATGAGTCCATATATGCTTCGAAAAATGCGAGAGCCCTCTCAATGACGGAGATCGCATTTTTTTACGTGCGACGACGAACGATGCAAGCCAATAAAACTATAAAGAAAATTAATATCGGCTTGTCTCCATAATAACACCACGGTGTTTCGCCTTTCACTACAAAAAACTCTCCATTCAAACGTTCTCGTACAAATAAAGGAATGACTTGCGTTTGCAAACCATGAGGATCATAAATAGCGGTTAATCCACTGTTGGCATTTAATAAGAGATAGCGCCCTGTTTGGATGGCGGCAAATTGTGAAATTTGTGCGTGTTGATAAGGCGCGAGTGAATGCCCAAACCAGGTATCGTTGGATAGTGTAGCAAGTACGTCGGGGTACTGCTTTAGTGTGTCAAATAACAAATTAGAATAGGCAATTTCATAACAAATGAAGGTGCCAATTTTAATATTATCAACTTCGATTAAGTTTTGTTTTTTTGAACCTGAAATAAAATCAGACATAGGGATATCAAAAAATCCTATCAAGCCTCGAAAAACAGAAATGAAAGGAGGGAAGTATTCACCAAAAGGAACAAGATGACGTTTGGCATAAAAATTATGTGTGGTATTTAATGCAAGAATGGCATTGTAATAAGCTGTTTGAAAATAAAAATTTTCGGTTGCTTGTACAGGTAAGCCTAGTACGATGAAAGCCCGGTGTGCTTGTGCCAAAAGTGAAAGAGAATGTAAAAATTTTTGTGATTCAGGGAAAGGCAGTGTAACAGCGCCTTCAGGCCAGAAAATTAATTTACTTTCCCAACTTTGCTTTGTTAAATCAAGATAAATTTTTAAAGTGGATTCCATGCTTTGGGCATTCCATTTTGTTTCTTGTGGAATATTGCCTTGCAATAAACTGACTTTAATGGCTTTTCCCAGCGGGTAAGTCCAGTTTACAAAAGAAAGACTGTAGCCTGAAAGAAGAATCAACAAAAATAAAATACCCGCTATTTTTCCTTTTGTTTTTTTTCGTTCACGTAAAAAAATAAATAACAAAGTGCTTGAAAATAAAATTAAGAAGCCAAGACCATAGACCCCAAGAAGAGGGATCCATCCTTTGAAAAATCCTTGTGTTTGGCTTTGTCCTATCAAAAGCCAAGGGAAGCCACTCAAAAACCAACTACGTGCCCATTCGAATAAAGCGCCTAAAGCAGGGAAGCTAATAAAAATAAATTTTGGAGAAAAACGTGTGGTTAGGCAGGTGTGTAATGCGGTAAAAAAAGCTAAAGCAAGAACAAAAAGAAATGTGATGAGGCCTGCAATATACCAAGGCGTGTTACTGTAAGTGTGAATGCTAATAAAAATCCACGAAGCGCCAAAAGAAAAAAATCCCACACCAAAGGATAAACCAAGTTGAAATGCTTTTTTAAATGAAACAAATTTTTTTGGTTGAATCAAGAAAAGTAAGCCCAAAGGTGAGAGAAAAGCAAAAAACCATAAATTTAACGGTGCAAAAGCGCTGACAAGAAGCATGCCAAATAAAAAACTTAAAGCATTTTTCATTTTATGGAAACTCCATCAGATATTTATTGCTCCTATCATATCTCAGCGCATGCGCTTCCTTGTCCCAGTCGCTTAATACAATTCGGCAGGCCCATTGTGAATGGTGTCGAAAATATTCGATGCTGGGGCGATGTGTGTGGCCGTGAATTAATGTTGCGAGATGATATTTATCTAATAAAACAGGAATTTCAGAAAATGTCACATCCATTAAATAATCTTGGCTCTTTTGGGTATGGTTTTTACTGATCTGACGAATGCGTTTTGCAAGTTCACGTCGTTTCTTTAAAGATTTAAATAAAATAAATTTTTTGAAAAAAAAGTTTCTTGTTTTTTTTCTAAATGCCATGTGTTTTTTATCTTGTGTACACAGACTATCGCCATGTGTTAATAAAATAGGTTTGCCATAGAGTTCAATCATGCTGGGATCTGACAATAATTTACAGCCTGCGCGTTCACAAAATTTTTTACCGATGAGAAAGTCGCGGTTCCCGGGTAAAAAATACAGACGAGAGCCACTTTTAGAAAAAGCACGCAATGCGGAAATAATCAATTGATTGAAGGGTGTATCATCATCATCGCCAATCCACACTTCAAATAGATCCCCCAAAATATAGAGGCTTTCAGTTTTGCCGGCGTGGTTTTTAAGAAAATCTAAAAAAACGGTCGTGAGCTTAGGGTTTTCTTCTTCAAGATGGAGATCAGAGATAAATAAGGTATAACTCATGCTAGAATAACCTTTTAGGGCACCTCTAAAAATTGCTTTTTTGCGTTATAACTTTGTTGCACTCATTTTTAAAATGCTCATTTACTCGCTTGTAAACTGCGCTTTTAAAAATGAGCGCGCCTCGTTCTAACGCAAAATTTCTAATTTTTAGAGATGCCCTTTAGAGATGCCCCTTAAAGTCAACCCAAAAGTATGACGATTTCTATGCGAAAAGCAATTATTTTATTGTCAGGTGGTTTGGATTCGACGACTTGTTTGGCTTATGCAAAGCATCAAGGTTTTGAATGTTATGCCTTGAGTTTTGCTTATGGGCAACGGCACGTATTTGAGTTGGAGGCTGCAAAAAGAATAGCAGAGCATTATGCGGTGAAAAAACACCTTATTTTCCCTTTGTCAGTGGATGTTTTCCAAGGTTCGAGTTTAACAGACGTCTCAAAAGTTGTGCCAGGCTATTCAGGCCTTGTTGAAATTCCTGTAACGTATGTACCTGCGCGGAATACTGTTTTTTTATCGATTGGATTAGCCTGGGCAGAGGTGCTGGGAGCAGAAAATATTTTTATAGGTGCAAGTTCAATTGATTATTCTCATTACCCCGATTGTCGTCCTGCTTTTTTTGAGGCTTTTCAAGCTTTGGTACGTCTTGCTACTAAAGAAGGTGTGGAGGAAGGTCTGTCTTTCAGAATAGAAACGCCCTTACTGCATTTAACAAAAGCGCAAACGATTAATTTGGGGCGAGAATTGGGTGTGGATTACAGTATGACGGTTTCATGTTATCAGTTAAATGAACGGGGTGAGGCGTGTGCTAGCTGTGATAGTTGCACATTAAGAAAAAAAGGTTTTTTGGAAAGCGGTGTGACAGATCCAACGCATTATGAGAGGAAATAAATTGATGAAAACGCGATTTTGCCCCAGTCCCACGGGGCATTTGCATTTAGGGAATATGCGCACGGCATTATTCAATGCATTATTTTCAAAAAAAATGAATGCTACATTTTTGTTGCGAATTGAAGACACGGATAAGGCGCGTTCTTCAAATGAATTCACAGAAAGTTTAATACAAGATTTGCATTGGCTGAGTTTATCTTGGGATGAAGGGCCTGAAGTGGAAGGGCAATTAGGGCCTTATTTTCAATCGCAACGCCAAGCGATTTATGATCATTATTATCAGCAGCTTGAAGAAAAAGAATTAGTTTATCCTTGCTTTTGTAGTGAAGAAACCTTGGTGATCACACGCAAATTGCAATTAAGTCGAAGTCAACCTCCGCGTTATCCTGGTACTTGTTGTGCATTATCAAAAGAAAAAATTTTAGAATTACGATCGCAGAAAATACCAGAAAGTTTGCGATTTAAAATTCCAAAAGGTGAATGGATTGAATTCACAGATTTGGTGAAAGGACCCCAAAAATTTAAAAGTGATGATATTGGAGATTTTATTATTCGTCGTCATGATGGCACGCCACCGTTTATGTTTTGCAATGCCATTGATGATGCGTGTATGCAAGTGACACATGCTTTGCGAGGCGAAGATCATCTAACGAATACGCCCAAACAACTTTTAATTTTAAGAGCATTGGGATTAGTGCCACCGCAATACGGACATGTTTCTTTGATTTTGGGCAGAGATGGCAGCCCGCTTTCAAAACGTAATGGAAGTCGCAGTATTAAAGAATTACGTGAAGAAGGGTTTTTGCCTATTGCGGTTATAAATTATTTATCGCGCTTAGGGCATCATTATGAAAATCCTCACTTTATGGCGCTGGAACAGTTGACCGAGTTTTTTTCTTTAGAAGCCTTGAGTGTATCGCCTGCACGATTTGATCTTGATCATTTGTTGCATTGGCAGCGTGAAGCAATTGCGCACGCAAGCATTGATGTGTTAAGAGCCTGGTGTCATAAAAAAATAGAAAATCTTGTTCCAAAAGAACAAATAACAGATTTTATTACGGCGATTAAAGGAAATATTTTATTTCCGCAAGAAGCTGAACAATGGGCGCATATTATTTTTGATGATAAATTAATTTTGAATGAAGAAGAAAAAAAAATCTTACAAGAAGCGGGAAAGATGTTTTTTCAAGAGGCTTTAACATTATTACCTAGTCACAAAGAAAATTTTAAATCTTTAAGTGAAGCCTTGAGTCAAAAAACAAAGAAAAAGGGGAAAGAATTATTTTTGCCATTACGCATTTTATTGACAGGAAAAAACCATG
>MGYM01000022.1 GCA_001801745.1 Gammaproteobacteria bacterium RIFCSPLOWO2_02_FULL_38_11 | reverse complement strand
TATATTTATAAGGCGCATAATTTCCATACCAAGCCACGACGTCCAAGGGAGAATGTTTTAACGCTGATTTCCACAATCTTCCTCGATATTTTGCAATTAATTCAAAATTACCTGTTTTGTCTTCATACCATGCAGAAGGATATAAAAAATCATGCGGATTCGCTAATGCATTTGCACCTGGCCCTTCGCCTATGAGCATCAACGGGCTTTGAGGATTCCCCATACCAAATACCGTTTGCGTTCGTGTCTTATGTAAAGGACATACCACACAGGATTTAACAGCCGACTGCAACCCCTCCCAATCAAACTCGATCTCACAAGCAACAGAAGGAGAAACCATGAGAGTTCGCTTAACCCAAGAAAGAATCCCCAAAGCATTTAAATAATTTAGTTTTGAATTCATAAAATTTTTTAAATTCTCAAAAATAAGAAATTGACTTTTGAATACAACTGATTCTAGAATGACTGATCCTTAAGAAAATAGGAAATGGTCATGTTTAAGAAAAATAAAAATCTAAGCATTAAAGCACAACAACTTTTTAAAACGCCTTCTCCCGCCATTGTATTTTATAAAGATTGCGAAGGCCACTACTTAGGAAGCAATGAACAATTCGCTTCTCTTTTTAAACTGTCCCCCAAAACGTTATACGGCGCCACCGATTTTGATCTCCCCATCTTAAAAGAAGAGATGGATTTTTACAGAAAAAAAGATTTAGAAGTACAACAAAATCAAACACCTCTTTTCTTTTATGAAACATGCACACCTTTTTTAAATAAACAAATTGAAATTCAAACTTTCAAAATGCCTTTCTATAATGATAACGGTGACGTTGCAGGTGTTTATGGCCTCTCCGTCCCTCTTAATACCATTACTTTTAAAGATGTCGCAAGCTACGCTGAAGAAGCAGGGGTTGAGAAAAAATATCTTAATTTCATACAAAAACAAACTGGGGGATATTTTTTATCTCCACGCGAACTGGAATGTCTTTACTTTGTTGTTAAAGGGCTGACTGCCAAACAAATCGCAAAACGTATGAACCTTTCCTTTCGAACCATCGAGTTTTATCGAGATAAAATTAAATTAAAACTGAATTGTGAATCTCGCCAATGCCTCATTCAAAAAGCACTTTCCTTCGATGCAATAAAATCATTATTGTAAAAACAATTATTTTTTAAAATATTTTTTAAACCCTTTCCAGCACTGGGTATACTCTTTTTGAATAAAATTACAATTTAACGCTTGTTTTGTAGGATGCCAAACAAAACGACTCTCCAGCATAAATGCTAATACATTACCGTAATATTCCGGCTTTAATTTCTCTTTAATCGCTTTTTCGTAAGCATTGACATCAGGGCCATGCGCAGACATACAGTTATGTAAACTACCTCCACCAGGTAAAAATCCTTCTTCTTTGGCATCGTAGGTCCCTTCAATCAATCCCATGTATTCACTCATGATATTGCGATGAAAATAAGGCGGCCTGAAAGTATCTTCTGCCACCATCCAACGCTCGGGAAAAATAACAAAATCTAAATTTGAAAAATTTGGAATTTCGGAGGGTGAATGTAATACCGTGAAAATACAAGGATCAGGATGATCAAAACTCACCGTGTTGATCGTGTTAAATAATTTTAAATTATATTTATAAGGCGCATAATTTCCATACCAAGCCACGACGTCCAAGGGAGAATGTTTTAACGCTGATTTCCACAATCCTCCTCGGTATTTTGCAATTAATTCAAAATCACCTACCTTATCTTCATACCATGCGCAAGGATATAAAAAATCACGCGGATTTGCTAATGCATTTGCACCCATCATGCCAAGCTCAGGCAAGCGAAAAGGCAATCCAAAATTTTCAATAAAATAACCACGCGCTTGTTTATCTAATAATTCAATTTGAAATTTGACACCCCTGGGAATAATCGCAATTTCACTGGGCGACAATTCTAATAAACCAAACTCTGTCTTTAATAATAACTTCCCTTGTTGTGGTACAAATAACGATTCTCCGTCTGCATTAAAGAAAAAACGATCTTTCATCGAGCGGTTACAACTGTAAAGATGAATCGCACCCCCTTGCTGTAGCTCAGAATCTCCTTGACCCGCTAAAGTAAATAATCCTTCAATAAAATCCAACGGTTTTTTGGGAAGAGGATAAGGGTCCCATCGCAGTTGTTGTAAAGAGCTTATTTCATCATTGAAATGTCCCTTAAAGGTTTTATGAGAAAAAGCATCAAATTGTCCATGGCACACTGAAGGTAGAATGCGATAAAGCCAACTTCTAAAATTTTGCGCTCGCACCATCGCAAACGCAGAACCACTTAATTGTTCTGTGTATAAGCCATGAGGTACTTTCTGAGGTGAATTTCTGGCAGGCAAAATCACAGGCAAACATTCGCTAACAAATTGATTCCCAAAACCACACTGATAATTTATCATTTCACTTCCCCCAAGGCTGATAGCAAGCGCGCATTCTCTTTTTCTGTTCCTATTGTAATCCTTAGAAATTCTCCCATACCATAACCCACTAAGGGCCTCACAATAACCCCTTTTTGCAGTAATTTTTCATAAATATCCAGGGCCTTTTCTCCAACGTGAACTGTCACAAAATTGGCAACTGAAGGAATAAAATTTAAATTTAATTTTTTAAAACCTTCAGTTAATTTTTTTTTTCCCCTATCGTTTAAAGCTTTGCTTTTTTCCACATGCGCTTGATCGTTTAAGCTGGCCGTGGCAGCCGCAAGCGCAATGGAATTGACGTTAAAAGGTAAGCGCGTACGATTTAAAATGTCCGCCACTTGCGCTTGCGAAATCGCATAACCCACTCGCAATCCCGATAAACCATATGCTTTCGAAAAAGTACGTACAACAATCAAATTAGGATATTGTTCTATATAAGGCAATGCATCAGTGTAATCCTCTGCGTCGATGTATTCATTGTAAGCCTCATCAACTACAATAATTGTTTCTGGCGATGCTTTTTCTAAAATTAATTCTAAATTAGATTTAGAAACGTAAGTCCCCGTGGGATTGTTAGGATTCACAATAAAAATCATTTTTACTTTAGCATGCAGTGTATTTAAGATTGCTTTGCAGTCGACTTGCCATGCCTGTGTGGGAATAGTCACAATATTCGCGCCAAAAGATTTTAAAATTAAGGGAATCGTTGCAAAAGTGTATTGCGAGATAATCGCTTCTTCTCCTGGCATTAAAAAAGATTTCACAATAATTTCTAAAATGTTTTCTGAACCATTGCCTATCGTAAAATGATTAAAAGGCAAATGATGAAATCGACTTAAGGCCTCTTTGAGTTCAAAACAAGCTCCGTCAGGATAAAGATACAGTGTTTCCAAAGCCTTTTTTGCTGCTAACATAGCTTTTTCACTTGCACCTAAAGGATTTTCATTGCTGGCTAGTTTAATGATATCGCTAATCCCTAACTGGCGCGCCAATTCTTCTATGGGCTTGCCAGGTTGATACGGAATTAAATCAACAATATGTGGATTTGCTATTTTTTTTATACTATTTTCCATGTCTCCTCCTAAAATACGTTATAATTCGAAAGGTTGAATGAAACACTAAAAGGACCATTATCTTATGCTTTTTAAAAAAATGAAAAACCCTAAAACAAACCAAGCTTATTTGGAAGTCAGTTTAACAGACTCTCAACTTCTTCGCTCTCCTTTGCTCAATAAGGGCATGGCGTTTCCTCATGCGGAACGTGAAACATTTAATTTATTAGGTTTATTACCGCCAGCTGAAAGCAATTTGAAAGATCAATGCTTACGCTCCTATCAAGCCTTCAAAAGCAAACCCTCTGCTTTGCAAAAATATATTTATTTACGTGATTTACAAGATTCAAATGAAACTTTGTTTTATACGCTTTTATCACAATACCTTGAAGAAATGTTACCTATTGTTTATACCCCCACCGTCGGTGAAGGCTGTCAGCAATTCAGTCATATTTATCGTCATCCTCGCGGACTCTATTTGGCTTATCCTTATCGCAATAAACTCGATCAAATCTTCGCTCACCCACGCTTTAATCATGTGAAAGCCATCGTTGTTTCTGATGGAGAACGCATTCTCGGATTAGGCGATCAAGGCGCAGGAGGAATGGGCATTCCCATTGGAAAATTAAGCCTTTACACTGCTTGCGCAGGCATTCATCCTGCCGAAACACTCCCTGTTCTCTTGGATACGGGCACGAATAATGAAGAACTCCGCGCTGACTCACTTTATATTGGCTGGCGACATGAACGTATTCGCGGAGAAGATTACGATAATTTTATCGAATGCTTTGTCAATAGCGTCAAGAAACGTTATCCCCACGTATTATTACAATGGGAAGATTTTGCAAAACAAAATGCAAATCGCATTTTAGAACGTTATAAAGATGAGCTTTGTACTTTCAACGACGATATTCAAGGCACAGCAGCCATCGCAGTAGGAACAATCCTAGCAGCATTACACATTACAAAAATGTCTTTAAGCCAACAACGCATCGTCATTTTTGGTGCGGGCGGAGCAGGTTGCGGTATCGCAAAATTATTTGTTTCTACATTAATCGCGCAAGGCGTAAAAGAAAAAGAAGCCTATCGCAGCGTCTATTTAATTGATCGCTCAGGATTAATGATGGAAGGCGTTCCCCATGCCCTTCCTTTTCAAATCCCTTTCTTAAAACCACGCGCTATGATCGAAAATTGGAAACTGAAAGATCCTTCAAAAATTTCACTTCTAGATACAATCTTGAATGCAAAACCCAGCATTTTATTAGGCGTGTCAGGACAAGGCGGTGTATTCACAGAAGAAATTATAAAAGCCATGGCGGCGCACGTTGAAAATCCGATTATTTTTCCTTTATCCAATCCCACTTCTAATTCTGAAGCAATACCACAAGATTTGATGACATGGACGAACGACAAAGCCATTATCAGCACTGGCAGCCCTTTTGGAAATATTTTCAAAAACAAAGAAGCTTTTCATGTTGACCAAACTAATAATTCTTATATTTTTCCTGGCATAGGCTTAGGTTTAATCGCATCGCAATCAACACGCGCCACAGACAATATGTTTATGATCGCCGCAAAAATATTGGCAGATTGCTCCCCTGCGAAAACAAATCCAAAAGCAAATTTACTTCCCAAAATTCCTAAAATTCGTGAAGTGTCTTACAAAATTGGCTTGGCCGTAGCAAAAGAAGCGGTCGCACAAGGCTTATCTTTATTGCCTGCTCATGAACAAGAAAATTTAGAAAACCGCGTAAAAGAAACAATGTGGACGCCAGAATACTTACCTTATGTTTTAACAAAAACATAAAAAAAGAACTCCGCAAAGGTGAATGTTCATATTTTTCAAAATAAGAAAAACAAAAGCTCTATGAGCATGCGTTTGCAACAAACAGAGATTTTATTTCTGATACTTTTAAAGTTGAGATACAAAAGTTTTTAACAAGTTTTCTTCAAAGCGATCAAAACAAACTTATTCACGAAGCGAAAGCTGAAAATCCGTTGAACTTATAAAATTTTATCTCAGGCGCGATAGCTACTCGGTGCTACTGAAACGTCTATCTCGTGATCATTGCGCCATAACAGATCAAGAAGCTTCTTTCTGTTAGGTGAAAGCTCGACTCTTTTAGGCATAGCCAATAAATCGGCTGAGGTAGAAACATTGATTTCAGTTACAATATGATTTTCTTCAAGTGCATCTATAAACGCTTGTACATCAACATCATCTATTTCAGCATAAGCAAGATTTAACACTTTGAGCATACGGTTAACTCTAAGCGCTTGTGCAAGCGCTTGTACACCAACATTGCCTATGACATTTAAATTAAGCTCTAATGTTGTGAGACTGCTATTAACTTTAAGTGCCTCTGCAAGCTCTTTTACGCCAGCATCGCTTACCCTAATAGAACTAAGATTTAACTTCTTGAGCGTACGGTTAACTTTAAGTGCTTCCGCAAGCTCTTTTACACCAACATCACTTATTTCATTATTTTCAAGATCGAGTGTTGTGAGGCTGCTATTAACTTTAAGTGCCTCTGCAAGATCCTTTGCACCAAGATCACTTATTTTATTTTCTTTAAGAACGAGTGTTTCGATCGTTCTATTTTTTTTAAGTGCTGCTGCAAGATCCTTCGCACCCCCATCACTTATTCTATTGCCTAAAAGGTTGATCGTTATGAGCGTACTATTAACTTCAAATGCCTCTGCAAGATCTTTTGCACCCGCATCACTTACGATATTGTCTAGGAGAATAAGCGTTCTAAGGGTACGATTAACTTTAAGTGCCTCTGCAAGATCCTTCGCACCTGCATCACTTATTCTATTACCTGTAAGATTGAGTGTTTCGATCGTACTATTACCGTTAAGTGCTGCTGCAAGATCTTTTAAGTCCGCATCATTTAACCTTTTGTTTGCAAGATTCAAGTTTCTGACATTCATATTCCCAAATCTTGGATGGCCTTGAACAGTAGAATTTTTCATGAAATTATTCTCCAGAATTAAAGAATTTGTTAACCTGTAAATATATACTATAAACATTAAGAGAATATGAAGACGTTCTCTAAAAACTCAAGTAGAAAAATAAGATGTCTTCCACAAACAACTATGTTGCGATAAGTTTACGGCGCGTGGATATTGACATAATCATCCCAAGACCGGCCATCAGGGTTACCATCGAAGTTCCACCATAACTAATTAAAGGTAAGGGTATGCCTACCACAGGCAATAAGCCTGTTACCATTCCTGCGTTAATAAAAAAAGAAAGAAAAAATGTAAGCGTTAAACTTCCCGCAAGCAAACGAGAAAAAGTATCACTGGCTTGAACACTGATATAAAGCCCACGTCCAACAATTAACATATTAACTAAAATCAAAATCATCGTTCCTATGAAACCAAATTCTTCTCCACACACTGCAAAAATAAAATCAGTTGCGTGTTCTGGTAAAAATTGCAAATGTGATTGTGTACCCTCCAACCAACCTTTTCCGAACAAACCTCCGGAGCCTAAAGCAATCTTAGATTGAATGATATGATAACCATGACCCAGCGGATCACGCTCAGGATTTAAAAAAGTGAGGATACGTTGCTTTTGATAGTTATGCATAAAATGCCAAAGGATAGGCATTAACGCCATAATCAAAATACCGCCTGCTATTAACCAACGCCACACTAATCCCGCAAAAACTAAAACAGATAACCCTGCCCCCATAATTAAAACAGCCGTTCCCAAATCAGGTTGTTTTGCAACTAAAATCACAGGAATAAAAATAATAAGAAGTCCCATAATACTGCTTTTAAAATCAGGCGGTAAATGTTTATCACGATAATAATACGCAAGCATTAATGGCAAACTCACTTTAATTAATTCAGAAGGTTGAATGCGTATCATACCGATACCCAACCAACGCTTTGCACCTTTACCTACATGTCCTAACAACAAAACAGTAATTAAAAGAAATAACGTCAACGCAAAAAAATAAGGCGCCCAGAATAAATAACGTTGCGGTGGTATTTGCGCACAAATAAATAAAACAAGCCATGCCAAAGCAATTCGTAATAATTGACGATGCAAGATCATAAAATCTTGATTACCTGCGCTATACAGAATAATTAAACCCAAAATTAATAATAATGTTAGGCAAAATAATAAAAATAAATCTAAATGCAATAATTCCCAAATCGTTAAGATCGGTGATCCTTTTCTTCTTGCTGCCGACCACAAATGGGGAAAATTAATCATAAACCTTATCCTGTAAGACACCCATAAACTGTAACTATTCACAACATAATGCGAATTCAAGTGAACGCGCTTGGGTAAGGCAAGGTGAAATGAAAAATTTCGATAAAAAGCGCAGTGTATACCAAAATACACGAGCATTTTTCAAGAAGTTTTTCATTTCAGATTGCCCACCAAAGTACGTTCGGTGATACCGTGAACAGTTGCCATAAACTCGATTTTCAATTGCGACGAGTATATACTCCTCGCAATTGAAAATCCTGATTTTTAAGGAGAAGAACATGAATTATCAACGCATCCTCCCCCCCTCACAAGGTGAAAAAATTTCAGTTAATACTAACCTGACTTTGAACGTTCCTGATTATCCCATTATTCCTTTTATTGAAGGCGATGGCATCGGTGTAGACATCACACCCGTCATGCGTTACGTCGTCGATTCCGCAGTTGAAAAAGCTTACCAAGGTCAACGTGAAATTGCGTGGATGGAAGTCTATGCCGGAGAGAAAGCCACGCGCGTTTATGGCAAGGATCAATGGCTACCCAATGAAACTTTACACGCCCTCAAGGAATATTTAATTTCGATAAAAGGCCCTCTCACCACCCCTGTTGGCGGCGGCATTCGCTCTTTAAATGTAGCGCTACGTCAAGCTTTAGATTTATATCTTTGCTTACGCCCCGTTCGTTATTTCAAAGGTACGCCCAGTCCATTGAAAGAACCTTGGAAAACAAACATGCTTATCTTCAGAGAAAACTCTGAAGACATTTACGCAGGCATTGAATGGCCTGCAGATTCAAACGAAGCAAAACGCTTAATTCAATTCTTGCAAGATGAAATGAACGTCACAAAAATTCGCTTCCCTCAACATTGTGGTATCGGCATCAAACCCGTATCTAAAGCAGGCTCACAACGATTAATTAATCGCGCCATCCAATATGCCATCGATCACGATCTCCCTTCTGTCACCTTAGTGCATAAAGGTAATATTATGAAATTCACTGAAGGTGCATTCAAAGAGTGGGGATATCAATTAGCAAAAGAAAAATTTGGCTCAATAGATTACGAAGGTGGTCCTTGGCAAATAATCAAAAATCCAAAAACAGAAAAAGAAATTATTATTAAAGATATGATCGCAGATGCCTTCTTACAACAAATTTTATTACGCCCTGAAGATTATGCCGCGATAGCCACATTAAATTTAAATGGGGATTACATGTCCGATGCGCTAGCAGCGCAAGTAGGTGGCATTGGCATTGCGCCTGGGGCAAATTTAAGTGATACAGTTGCAATATTTGAAGCGACGCATGGCACAGCACCTAAATATGCAGGCGAAAATAAAGTAAATCCGGGTTCATTAATTTTATCGGCTGAAATGATGTTACGTCATCTAGGTTGGGTAGAAGCCGCAGATCTCATTATTCAAGGCGTTGAAGCTGCGATAGAAGCAAAAACCGTAACCTATGATTTCCAAAGAATGATGAAAGACGCCACCTTGCTTAGCACCAGTGAATTTGGGAAAGCCATTGTGGATCATTTTTCTTAGTCACACGTGAAAAAGTATGATGGTGCGATA
>MGYM01000021.1 GCA_001801745.1 Gammaproteobacteria bacterium RIFCSPLOWO2_02_FULL_38_11 | reverse complement strand
ACGCAGGAGCAGGAAAAAACAGGGCAATCCCTTGATCCATCACTTCTTGATTTTCATCCAAAAAATCACAAAAAAGCGCTGCACGAGGCATCAGTTTTTTATTTAAAACAGCAAACATCGCTTGCTGCACTTGGGGCCCTGAGATTCGTATTACTGCAATACCACCCCGACCCGGCGGCGTTGCAACAGCCGCAATGGTTTCTTCTACGTTCATTTTGCTTTTGACTTAGGCGGATACTTTTCTATTCGATGCGTAATAAAAACTTGTTGTAAAATAGAAAGCGAATTATTAACAACCCAATACAACACCAACCCAGCTGGGAAATTTAAGAAAAACAAGGTTAATACAACTGGCATCATCATCATGACTTTGGCTTGTGTCGGATCAGGCGGTGGCGGGCTGAGTCTTTGTTGTATAAACATACTGAGGCCCATTAATAAGGGTAAAACATAATAAGGATCCGGCAGAGATAAATCATGAATCCAAAAAATGAAAGGCGTTTGTCGTAACTCAACACTGGAAGACAAAACCCAATAAAGGGCAAGAAAGACAGGGATTTGAACCAAGATCGGTAAACACCCACCCAGCGGGTTGATGCCTTCTTTACGATACATCTCCATCATAGATTGGCTAAGCTTTTGTTTATCATCACCATAACGTTCGCGCAGTGCTTGTATTTTAGGTTGCATCTTTCGCATGCCAGCCATGGAGCGATAACTGGATTCAGATAGTTTATAAAATAAAGTTTTGACAAACACGGTGACCAACACAATAGACCAACCCCAATTTCCCACCACGCTATGGATCTTTTCCAATAACCAAAATAAGGCTTCAGAAATAATCCATAACCATCCGTAATCCACCGTTAAATCAAGATGCGGTGCTATTTTTTCAAGATCACGGGTAATCAAAGGGCCTACGTATAATTTAGCGACTTGTGTCATTTGCTTTCCCGGTTCAAGCAATTTCACAGGCCGAAATATCCCGACTGAATAAAGCCCTTCTTCTGATGCTTGTGTATAAAAATGAAGATTTTCATGTTCCGTGTTAATAGGAACCCAAGCACTTAAAAAATAATGCTCTATCATGGCAACCCAACCTTGTTGGCTGCTTTGATCCAAAGCATGATTTTCCATTTTTTTAAAACTGAGTTTTTGATAAGTTTCTTGTTGCGTAGAATACGCGGCACCTAAAAATGAACTAAAGTTAAATGCATTCATTAAACTACTTTTTTTCTCAACGTTTTTTCTGACAAGTTGTTCATACCCCTGACCTTCCCACACGGAAGAAGTCGTGTTAGTGGCAGTAATCACCATTTCAATTAAATAACTTTGTTTTGTAAATGTGTAGATTTTTTTAAAATCTATCCCCTTGTTGTTTTTACCGTTTAATATAACTTGTAGTGATGTTTGCCCCGGTTTTAATTCAAATTGTGTTTGTTGCGCTTGATAAAAAATCGGTTCGTTGACTGCGTTGGCATTGCGAATGCCTGCTTGTACCACATAATAATTTTCAGGATCATCGCTGAGTAATTGATAAGGGCTGTTTTTCTTTTCCAAGCTTTCAGGATAAGTAGGAAGATTTAAATTGACGATATTGCCGCCCTTTAAATCGAGGATGGCATTGATGACGTCTGTTTTTACTAACACTGTTTTGCTTGATGTCGCTTGAGTTTGTTTTGTTTCACCAGAGGTTGTTGGCAAAGATGGTAAAGGAATCCCTGTTTCATCCTTTTCTTTTTGTGAAGAAGAAGATGTTGTTGCTTGATTCGTCGACGTGGAATGTTCTTTATCCCATAAATTAAATAAAGTCGTGACTAGCAAAAACAAAACACCATAAAGAGCAATACGTACGTAATTCAAATTCATAGATTTCTCTTAAGGAAGGAAATCAATGCCACCGGGGTGAAGCGGGTGACATCGACATAAGCGCTTAAATGAAAGAAGTCCGCCTTTTAAAAACCCGTGTTTTTGAAAGGCGAGCTTAGCGTAGGAAGAACAGCTAGGATAAAAACGACAACGTGGGCCCAAAAAAGGACTTAATAAACGCTGATAACAAGCAATTATCAACGATGCAAATTTTCCAAATGTAACCATTGTTTCTCTAAATCAGTTTTAAAGGAATCCATTGCCTCTTTGTTTTTAGGTTTGTTAACAAAAACAATGAGATCATACCCCACCCATTTTTTTATCCTTGTGCGAAACTGTTCTCGAATAATTCTTTTTATTTTGTTTCGTTTTACTGCTGATTTGATATAGCTTTTTTTTACAATCATCCCCAGACGAGGATGTTGCAATGCATTCGTTTTAATATAAAAAACAGCGACGGTACTTGACTTTCTTCTTGCCTTTTTAAAAAAAGAATCAAAATCCTTTGATTTCAAAGAAATTATTTTTGTTTCTTTGGCCAAAGGGGGTGAAACCTTCAGGCTGTGATTTCGCTTCATTTCATTACAGGCTATTTTATTTTTAATTTTCAGGGATGCTCTAAACACTCAGTCGAGCTCTGCCTTTTGCTCGACGTCGATTTAACACTTTTCGCCCATTTTTTGTGGCCATTCGCGCACGAAAACCATGGACACGACTACGTTTTAAATTACTGGGTTGGTAGGTGCGTTTCATAGTGGTTTAAAACTTCTCTTTTAGGAAATAATAAGGTCAGCATCATAGGGGAGTCGTTTATTAAAGTCAAACGGTTCGAAAAGTCATCGTTTTTATCAATAATAATAACAATATAAATATATATTCTTATTACTGTTATTATGTACGAGTTTTCTGTTGAAATTAATTAAAAAACAATAATAATCAAATGGTTACAGGAATAAACGCCTGTGGATAAGCTGGTCAGTAGATGTGTGGGCCTGTGAATAAGTTGAAGGTTTTTTTTGTTTTTTATGTTAAAGGGTTTTTATCCCCAGGTTTTTAAGTGTTTTCAAACCTTCTTATCCACAACTTATTATTTATATCCCATTGAAATTAATGAAATAGTTTTTACGAACAGTTACACTTACAGATGTTTAGCAATCGACAAAAAAAGTTAAAATTTAATTCTATGATAAAAGAACTGTGGGACAGATGCTTGGAACGCCTTAAAGAAGAGTTCCCCGCGCAACAATTTAATACCTGGATTCGCCCATTACAGGTGGAGGTAGGTGAGAATATATTGCGCTTATTGGCACCCAACCAATTTGTTTACGAGTGGATTAATGAACGATATCTGTCGAGAATCAATGAATTGTTGCTTGATTTGGGGAATGGGAATTCACCTGAATTAGAATTAGGGATAGGGAGTCGTCGTAAGGTCTATGCGCCTATCACAGTGTCGACTGACGGCGCTGTTCAAGAGAGGGAGGATTCCGGTGCGTCCTTAAAAACAAAAGCCTCTGTGCCCACCGGAGCGCGCTCACAGACGATGCACCCGAACAATCTTAACCGCACTTTCTCCTTTGAAAATTTTGTGGAAGGAAAATCCAACCAGCTTGCCCGCGCGGCGTCTTTCCAAGTTTCGGAAAATCCAGGTGGCGCCTATAACCCCTTGTTTATTTATGGGGGGGTGGGTTTAGGTAAAACACATTTAATGCAAGCCGTTGGGAATCAGATTTTAAAAAACAAACCCCGGGGGCGTGTTTTATATCTACACTCCGAGCGATTTGTTGCCGATATGGTCCGTGCATTACAAACCAATACGATCAATGATTTTAAGCGTTATTACCGTTCTGTGGACGCCTTATTAATTGATGACATCCAATTTTTTGCAGGAAAAGATCGTTCTCAAGAAGAATTTTTTCATACGTTCAATGCTTTATTAGAAGGCCAACAACAAATGATCTTGACCTGTGATCGTTATCCAAAAGAAATTGAAGGCGTGGAGGAACGATTAAAGTCTCGTTTTGGCTGGGGTTTGACTGTTGCGATAGAACCACCGGAGTTGGAAACGCGCGTCGCGATTTTGGCAAACAAAGCTGAACAAGCCAAAATTGTTTTGCCGCACGAAGTTGCTTTCTTCATTGCAAAACGTGTGCGGTCGAACGTGAGAGAGTTAGAAGGTGTGTTGAAACGTGTGATAGCAAACTCTCATTTCACAGGAAAAGAAATTACGCTGGATTTTGTGCGTGAAGCGCTAAAAGATTTATTAACATTGCAAGATAGGCTTGTGACAATCGACAATATTCAACGAACCGTTGCAGAATATTACAAAATTAAAACAACAGATATTACCTCCAAACGACGCAGTCGTTCTGTGGCGCGTCCACGGCAAGTTGCGATGGCGCTTGCAAAAGAGTTAACAAATCACAGTTTGCCTGAAATTGGTGAAGCGTTTGGTGGACGCGATCACACAACAGTGTTACATGCTTGTCGGAAAATTAAAGAATTGTTGGATAATCAAAACATAGAAATTAAAGAGGATTATAAAAATTTATTGAGAGTGCTATCCTCTTAAATAAACGTCAATCAAATGCCGGGCGATACTCATTTTATGAGGTAATTCAGGCAAATTATATTTATTAAACCAAGCGGCAGATTCAATTTCACGATTGTCAATGATGATTTCACCGTCTTCATATTCTGCAGTAAATCCTAACATCAACACATCTGGAAAAGGCCAGGGTTGCGAGCATACATATCGCAAATTTCCAACAACGAGGCCTACCTCTTCTCTTACCTCTCGTAATAGAGCTTGTTCTGCAGATTCACCCATACCCACAAAACCTGCGAGTCCACTCATGACACCCGGTCTAAAATGGGGTGAGCGTGCTAATAATAAGTCGTCACCCCGTGTAATTAAAACAATAACAGAAGGAGATATTTGGGGGAAAATAATATGATGACATTGGGGGCAAATTAATGCAGGTTCGTCCGCTTTATCAGCCATGACACTTGCGCATTTTCCACAATAATAATGTGAGCTTCGCCAATGATGAATGTGATTGCCGATGGCAATGGCTTGGTATATTTCTTTTGGAAAAGACGAGTCAGTTAATTTGACATCACTATAATGTAATCCAATAGGACTTTCACCTTCGCACAATAGACAAGCGTGATGATGGATATAACCAAAACAATAAGCTTTGTCGAACTTATGTGAGGAATTTTTAAAAACAGGCAATTCGTTTTTCGAGGTTAAACCGATTTTATTATTTTTATAAAAAAACAAATAATCGCCTAAAGCGGGTGTGGTTTGGGGTTTGTGTAACATTTTAAATGTTGAATTATCTTCTAATAAGAACATAGGCGTTTTATATTCATCACAAGTTAAATTTTTGGTAACTAAAACAGTTTCTTTCCGTTGGGAACGTTCAACTCTACACTTATCAAGCAAATTGCATCTGCTTCATCAGGAAAGCCTACTAATAAAAACTGAGAGATAAATCCTGCAATATTTTTTTCTGCTAGATTGATGCAGCCTACGACTTTTTTTCCGATTAAGGATTCAGGTGTGTAATGCACGGTAATTTGAGCCGAAGTTTGTTTGACGCCAATTTCATCTCCAAAATCCACCCACACTTTGTAAGCCGGTTTTTTGGCACGTTCAAAACTTTCAGCCCTGATGATTGTGCCAGAACGCAAATCTACTTTTTCAAATTCATCATAAGAAATTGTCATGGTTTTCAAGTGAGGCCCCTTAAATGTTATTGAGCAATTAATTTTATTTTCGCAAACTTTCGTTTCCCGACTTGATAGATGTGTTGTGTGCCAGGTTTGATGAGATTTTTTATATCTTCTATTTTAATACCGTCTATTTTAATTCCTCCTTGCGCAACAAGTCGATGGGCTTCAGAGGTTGAGGAAAGCAAACCCGCCTCTTTTAAAATATTTGAAACTAAAAGTCCTGACGAGGGGACTTTGAGCGTTATCTCTTGTATGTTTTCAGGGAGCTCATTTTTTTTGAAACGTAATTCAAAATCCTCGTTTGCTTTTTCTGCTTCTTTTTTTGAATGAAAGCGTTCAACAATTTCCAAAGCCAATTCTATTTTGGCATCACGTGGGTTTAATTGATTATTTTCAGCAAGCTTTTTCATTTTTTCAATATCACCAAGCGATTTTGAAAAAGAAAGTAATTCAAAATAACGCCACATTAGCTTATCTGAAATCGACATGATTTTTCCAAACATGGAAATGGGATTTTCTTCGATCGCGATGTAATTGCCTAAGGATTTAGACATTTTTTTTATGCCGTCTAAACCTTCTAATAAAGGCAAGGTGAGGACTATTTGCGGTTTCTTTCCAAAATGTTTTTGTAATTCCCGCCCCATCAGTAAATTAAATTTTTGATCAGTGCCACCCAGCTCCACATCTGCTTGCATTGCAACAGAATCATAGCCTTGCAGTAAAGGATAAAGAAATTCCTGAATGGTGATGGGGTTGTGTTCTGTATAACGTTTTGAAAAATCATCACGCTCTAACATGCGTGCCACGGTGTAAGTGGATGTCAGTTTTATAAAATCTTTTACCTCCATTTTTTTCATCCAAGAAGAATTGAAAACAACCTGTGTTTTGTCAGGATCTAAAATTTTGAAAACTTGTTTTTGGTAGGTTTTTGTGTTTTCTTTAATTTCTTCTTCTGATAAGGGGGGGCGTGTAACATTTCTTTCGGTGGGATCCCCAATCATCGCGGTGAAATCGCCAATTAAAAATAAAATGATGTGCCCGAGATCTTGAAAATGTTTGAGTTTGTTTAATAATACCGTATGTCCCAGATGAAGATCG
Source organism: Gammaproteobacteria bacterium RIFCSPLOWO2_02_FULL_38_11 (assembly GCA_001801745.1). Lineage (GTDB taxonomy): Bacteria > Pseudomonadota > Gammaproteobacteria > HIGHO2-12-38-15 > HIGHO2-12-38-15 > HIGHO2-12-38-15. The sequence continues at coordinate 1,229 of MGYM01000021.1, read as the reverse complement.
GGGGCGGTGGGGTCAAAACCGGCTTTAATACGTAAAGGGCGATTTTCTTTTAACCGCATTTGTAATTCTGTTTCTAAAAGAATTTCAACGGTGCCACGTCGGATGAGATCAAGGTCATGTTTTTCTGCTATCATCAGGCCTTCCTTTAATATTAAATTTTTCATTCTAGCACTACTATGTCTGATTTCTATATTGGATTAATGTCAGGAACAAGCTTGGATGGTGTGAGTGCAGCTATCGTGGATTTTTCAAATGAAAAACCAAGGCTAGTTGAGACTTACCATGAGGCGTATTTACCTGATTTTCGACAACGTCTTCTTGCCCTGACTTTCCCGGGTGAAAATGAAATTGAACGCTTGGGTCTTGTCGATAGAGAGTTAGGCGAAAAACTTGCTGAAATTGTTTTAAAACTTATAGCAAAAAGCGGTTTGACCATTCGTGCTATCGCTGCGGTGGGTAGTCATGGTCAAGCTATTCGACATCGACCTGACGCAGCCTATCCTTTCACTCTTCAAATCGGCGATCCCAATACGATTGTCAGTAAAACAGGCTTAACAACCGTTGCAGATTTTAGACGTGCGGACATCGCCTTGGGTGGACAAGGTGCCCCTCTGACGCCGGCTTTTCACCCAATTCTTTTTGCAAATCCTAAAGAAGTGCGCGTGGTATTAAATATCGGCGGTATTGCGAATATCACCGTCTTGGATCCAGAAAATGTGGTAAAAGGATTTGATACCGGCCCAGGTAATCGACTCTTGGATGATTGGATTGAGCATGCATTGCATCAGTCCTTCGATAAAGACGGCAGCTTTGCCAGAAAAGGCCGTGTCGATGAAGCTTTATTAAAGCTGTTGTTAGATGAACCTTATTTTTCTCAAAATTTTCCTAAGAGTACCGGTAGAGAATTATTTAATTTTTCTTGGCTTCAAAAAAAATTAAAAAAAAGCGATCGTGTGTTTGCGTCAGAAGATGTTCAGGCTACGTTAGTAGCGTTCACCGCAAAAACAATCGCTGCTGCGATTGAAACGGTGGCGCCCAAAACGACGAATGTGATCGTATGTGGTGGGGGAGTACATAATACATTTTTGCTTGAGCAACTGAGCGAAAATTTAAAATCTCAAAAAGTGAAAAGTGCAGCGCATTTTGGTTTTGATCCAGATTGGGTAGAAGCGGCAGCATTTGCATGGCTTGCAAAACAAACTTTAGAAAACAAACCAGGAAATTTACCC
>MGYM01000020.1:15394-17105 GCA_001801745.1 Gammaproteobacteria bacterium RIFCSPLOWO2_02_FULL_38_11 | reverse complement strand
AGCGTGAGTTAGCAAGAAAAAAATATCAATTTTATCAAAAATCTAATTTCGAATTACAAACTTATTCTCTTTAAAAAAGGCTTGTATGCAAAAAATATATAACCCAAAAACCATCGAATCAGCCTGGTATGATCACTGGGAAAAACAAGGTTATTTCAAACCAAGAGGCTTCGGAGAAGCTTTTTGCATTCAACTGCCACCGCCCAATGTCACAGGGCAATTGCATATGGGGCATGGATTCCAACAAACGTTAATGGACATTCTCATTCGATATCATCGCATGCAAGGTTTCAACGTATTATGGCAAGGCGGTACTGATCATGCGGGCATTGCAACACAAATGGTCGTGGAAAGAAATTTATTAATTGAAAATATTTCGCGTCACGATTTGGGTCGAGAAAAATTCATCGAAAAAATTTGGGAATGGAAAAAAACATCGGGCGGACAAATCACAAAACAAATGCGTTGCTTGGGACTTTCAGTCGATTGGTCATCTGAACGTTTTACGATGGATGAAGGTTTGTCAGAAGCCGTGCAAGCTGCATTTATTCAATTATATGAAAAAGGCTTGATTTATAGAGGGAAACGCTTGGTTAACTGGGATCCCACTTTGTTAACGGCCGTCAGTGATTTGGAAGTAGAACACAGCGAAGAAGAGGGTCGGCTTTATCATATTCGTTATTTATCTGTAGAAGATCCAAAACAACATCTTGTGATTGCAACAACACGGCCTGAAACCTTGTTGGCTGATGTGGCTGTTGCTGTGAATCCCAATGATGCGCGGTATCAAAAGTTTATCGGGAAACAGTTGCACGTTCCGCTGACCCATCGTACCGTCCCTATTATTGCAGATGAATGTGTAGACGCCGATTTTGGCACGGGCGCTGTCAAAATCACACCGGCACATGATTTTAATGATTATACGATGGCACAACGTCATAGTCTTCCGTTTATTTCTATTTTTACTGCCAAAGCGATATTAAATGAAAATGCACCGGCGCCTTACCAAGGCTTGGATCGTTTTGTGGCAAGAAAAAAAATCATTGAAGATCTGAAAAAAGAAAATTTATTTGTTAATGACGAAAAACATATTTTAAAAATACCACGCGGTGATCGCTCAGGGGATGTTCTTGAACCTTATTTAACAGATCAGTGGTTTATAAAAATCGAAGCCTTAGGTAAACCCGCTTTAGCATCTGTCAAAAAAAATAAAATTCAATTTATTCCAAAACATTGGGAAAATGAATACTTCCATTGGATGCAGCATTTACAAGATTGGTGTATCAGCCGACAACTCTGGTGGGGGCATCGTATCCCGGCTTGGTATGATGATCAAAATAAAATTTACGTGGGTAAAAACGAAGAAGAGATCAGAAAAAAATATAAAATTGAAAAAAATAAAAAACTGAACCAAGATTCAGACGTGTTAGACACTTGGTTTTCTTCAGCCTTATGGCCTTTTTCTACCTTAGGTTGGCCAGAACACACAGCAAGATTAAAAACATTTTATCCCAGCCAAGTATTAGTGACGGGGTTTGACATTATTTTCTTTTGGGTTGCACGGATGATCATGTTTGGTTTGAAATTCATGAACAACATTCCTTTCCACCATGTTTATATCACGGGTTTAATTCGGGACGCTGAAGGTCAGAAGATGTCAAAAACAAAAGGGAATGTATTAGATCCGCTGGACATTATTTACGGTATCACA
>MGYM01000020.1:9068-15338 GCA_001801745.1 Gammaproteobacteria bacterium RIFCSPLOWO2_02_FULL_38_11 | reverse complement strand
GCACATTGAAGAAACCACGCGTCATCATTATCCAAAAGGCATCCCTGCATTTGGCACCGATGCCTTGCGTTTTACATTTTGCGCGCTAGCCTCCACCGCGCGCGATATTAATTTTGATTTAGCGCGCGTTGAAGGTTACCGTCATTTTTGCAATAAATTATGGAATGCAGCACGCTTTGTTTTTTTAAACATAGAAAACACAAAGCCCCTCGCGCCTAAAGAATATCATTTCATTGATCGTTACATTTTATCGCAACTGCAATCGACGATTAAATCATGTCATCAACATTTAAAAAATTACCGCTTTGATTTGCTGGCCAATACACTTTATGATTTTGTTTGGAATGAATATTGCGATTGGTATTTGGAGTTATCAAAACCCATTTTAAATGACAACACAAACCCTCAAGCACAAAATGCAACGCGTTATACTTTGTTATACGTTTTAGACACGATTTTACGCCTACTTCACCCCATCATTCCTTTTATCACAGAAGAAATCTGGCAAAAAACAAAAAATTATTTTTCATATACGACAGAAAGCATTATGGTGAGCGCTTACCCGACCGTAAATGATGAAGAAAGCGATGAATCATTGGTGGCAGATATACAATGGTTAAAAACACTGATTGTTGCGCTAAGAACATTACGCTCGCAAAACAACATCCCTCCGGGGAAACCACTGACGGCTTATTTAGTTGATTGCAAAAAAGAAGACATTGAAAAATGTCAGCAATTTGAGTTTTTTATTTTAACACTTGCGCGCTTACAAAAAATTGTTATACAAAAAACTGAAGAGGTGCTTCCATCTTGCGTAAGAGGTTTAGCCAATGGTTTTAAAATTTTATTGCCCGTGAGTGATTTTTTAAATAAAGAGCAGGAATTACAACGACTAACAAAAGAAATTGAGAAAATAGAAAAAGAGCTCAAAGAACGTCAAGTGAAATTAGATAATCCGACGTATTTAGCAAAAGCACCTCGCGAGATTGTTGAAAAAGAGAAAGCGCGCGTAAAAACACTTGAAGATAATTTATTGAAACTCAAAACTCAGGGATAAGGTAGATTGTGAATACACCCAACGGACTTCAAGATAAAATCTCTGGTTTTTCCCCAACCCCGTCATCCTGGAAAAAACACATCCTACGTTTTTTTAAAAAAGTAAAAAGGTTCATGTGTTTTTTCCAGGATCCAGGCTCGATCTTTCTTACTGGTTTAAAATATCAGGTTCAAATAAGAGAGGTCAGCACTGGATCCCTCGAAAAACACATGGAAACTTGTACTTCTTTATTTGATACCGCGGAGTGTTTTTCTCTGGATGACATGCTTTCTTGGGTTCTAACTTCGCATCTTCATAGGTAAGGGGTATATATGCCTGAACAATCACCCAACGTAGCAAAAAAGAAATTTAATATTTGTATTTCTCTTTTATTAATAACGTTCTTATTGCAAATAGCCTCAAATTGTCTAACGCCCATCTGGGCTATTTACACGAATATGATCGGCGGAGATGTAAGAAGTGCGGGCATTTCTATTTTAATTTTTACTTGGGGCACTGCCCTGTTTGCAATCATTTCCCCTGTTGTTACTAGAAAAATAAAAATTTCCGATTTTTCTTTGTTGATCCTTGGGATCTTTATTGATTTCATCGCTATCCTTTTTTATTTTTTTGTCCATGATATTTATTTATTTTATTTTCTACAAATCTTCCTCGCCTTGGGTGCAGGCATACAAATACCTCCTTTTTATTCTATTTACGCCCAGCATATTCTTAATTTTAAAAATAAAAATTTTGCTTGGGGTGCATTAGATGCCGTATTGTATTTTGCGATCGGACTAGGATCCTTGATCTCAAGTCAATTGCTTTTTCATCACAACATTTATCATGTGTTTTTCTTTATGCTTATTCTAACTTTTCTTGCATTTATTTTGGCTGTGTTTACTCGCTCAACTAAATTCTACTAACAAATTTCTCGGGTATATTTTGTGTGACCGAGAGGATTTGTTTTATTTAAAGACACGTGGTATAAAATAAAAACATTAAATAAAAATGGATAACAGCAGAATGCCGGCAGGATCACCCAACATAACGACGCCTTTGCTAGCAAACAATAGACCTGCGGAAGGACATTGTCACAACCCCACTCTAGTTAAAACACTTTCATTTGGTTTAAATAGCCTATTCCTTTCAACGCATATATTGGTTAATGGGAGATTACTTTCATTGACGGGTCCCGAGGGGCCTGGCGCTGGCGCTATAGTTGCTACTTATTATTCTGTCACGCTTGGTACGGCCGTGGGTATTCTATTAGCCACGGGTTTACAAATAAGTCCGCTCATTGGGAAAAGAAAATATATAAAAGCAGGCCAAGTTATTAGAACAAGCTGGCTACTCACTGCTGGCTTAGGGACCGCAGCAACTGCGTTAATGCTCGCTAATCGTGGTATTTTCCCAAGAATGTTTGCGCCACAAACTGCCGTGATTGCCGCACAATTTTTCGAAGGATATGCTGGCGCTTGCATCCCTTTATTAATGATTATCACTAATTCACAAATTGCATTTGCGGCCGGTGATTGGCTTATCCCACCCATATCTGGTTTGCTGTTTGCTGTAATGAGCAGCGGAATTTCTTATGGTTTACTAAATCGGCTCGGAGCGTTGGGTATAGGTTTGGGCGGTACATTATCTGCTGCCACCATTACAGCTGCGACACAGTTATGGTTTCTTCGCCCAAATTATCAAGATTATCAATTATATCGAAGGAACTTACCGCATCTTTTAAAAAAAATAAAACGATTCCTACAACAAGGCTGGAGGTTGTCTTTTCAAAGACTCACCGAATGGGTAACCCTTTTGTTAATCGCAACCCTTCTCGGTTTAAATCACCAGTCTGATGCACTCACTGCCTCACAGCCCTCCATACAATACCTTGCTTTGATTGCCTCAACGATACAAGGGTTTGCTCAAGCTGTTGGCATGCGTATCTCAACAAATCGAGGTGGCATTCAAGCAGCAATAAGGCAAGGGGATAAAGCACTTGCTTTGGAATTACATCGAAGCAGTGTTCGTTCTATTATTTTAGGTAATATAATTGCTGCAAGTCTGAATACTGCTATTACATTCTCTTTCTATTTAGCGCGTGGGCCTTTAGTTCAATTTTTTATTCCAGAATCAAGCAATACGAGCACAATAGAACTAGCAGAAACTTTATTATGGATAAATATGGCGGGCTTGATTCCTGATGCACTTGGCTTGGTGACCGCAGGTGCATTACGGGGCTGGGATGATATCTTACTCCCAACTTTATATAGATTTATCATGATGATCATTGTAGGCATCCCTACTGCATGGGGGCTAAGCGAAGCTTTCGGCGGCGACAATGAAGCCATTTTTATGTTTGCTGCGCGCGATATAGCGATGCTTCTTTCAACAGCATTAATCATGTATCGCTGTGTAGGAAAAATAAGGGAAGACAAAGATAAAATCGATGCAATAAGTGAAAATACTGATGACACTTCTGATGCTCCAAGCTCAACATACCCAGCATTGGATGTTAATCCATCCTCTGTTATTACACCTAACCAACCGAGAGAAGCAAACCCACATGCTTTTTTTAATAGAAATCAACGACGTCATCTATCAAACCCAGCAGATGATGTTCCAGATGAACAAGATTCAGAAAAAGAAACAGGAACCAATAACCTACAGATATAAAAATTCAGATTAAACAAAATATTATATTTATCTTTAAAAACACCGGAGTCATACTTATGGGAAAGACGAAAAACACATCTCAGATAGCATTGAATACACTAAAAGAGAAGCATCAAATATGGCATAATCCTTTATTGATTAGCTGCAAAAACGGATTACTCACTAAAGAAGATTTTAGTTACTTGTTTTCACAATATTATTTTTACTCAAAAAATTTCACCAAATTAATTTCGGCAGGCATGATCAACTTTGACGATGATAAACACCGCGCGAAATTATCACAAAACTTATGGGAAGAAAGCGGGGAAAAAGATATTGAACTTCGTCACAGTGAATTATTTAGGAAATTTTTAATAAATGAACTAGGAATCGATATAACTTCTATTTTATTTGAAGAATATACTTTATATTTCTTTAAACAATACTTGGATCTCTGTCTTTATTCAGGCACCGCTGAAAGTGCGGCAATACTTTCTTTTGCAACAGAAGGAATTATCAGTAAATTATATACTATCTTTAAACAAGGTCTTTTAAACGTTGGTATTAAAGAAACAGGAGTAGAGTTTTTCACACAACATATCATTTGTGATGACGATCATGCGCTTACGCTAGAGGAAATCGCTTTATCTTACCAGCATGAAGAAAACTGGTTTAACCGTTGTAAAAACGCCATCATTAAAGCACTCGATTTGCGCGACATCTTCTTCACTCATATCCATAAAACACTGCAATTAAAAAAACTCAATCAGCTCGTTGAACGGGCATCCACACCAGCTAATTTTAACATTGAAAAATATGATCTCAAGAAATTAAAAAATCCAGTTAACGAAACTAACAATAAACTTTATTTCAATGAAAACTTAACTGAAAACATCAAGTTTACTGTCGATAGAATTCCCATCTCTCCAGACATACTTGATCCTAGAATATTATGCATACCTCCTGGTTTTAATAATGAGTTTCATCGCCATGCTCATGAAACTATTTTTTTTGTTATTGAAGGAATAGGGCGCGTCATCATTGATAACGAAAGCATTCCTATAAAACCATTAGATACGGTGTTTGTACCTCGCTGGGTCCAGCATCAAACAATAAACACAGGGAAAACAGAATTAAAAATTTTCGCTGTTACTGATTATAATTTTACTAAACGTTTCCCAAAAAACACTGAACAAATTTATCGACTTAATAAAGAAAATGTTGCAATCAAAACTTGAATTAAAACCCTAAAGGAGAAACAACGATGATTAAAGAAAGAAAGAAATACGTAGGTGAATATAATGACACTCGATATTGGGAGCGCATCAAAAGGAATCTTGGCTGGATGGGCAATACAGAACAAGAACAAAAAACACGACAAGAAAAATTAAGAAGTGTTGTGATCGGCATTGCTGGTTGTGGTGGAATAGGGGGGGCAGTCGCTGAACGACTGGTCCGCCTAGGGGTTAGAAATTTAAAAGTTGCAGATCCTGACACTTTCGAATTATCAAACATCAACCGTCAATTGGGCGCAGTAATAGATAATATAGGACGGAATAAGGCAGAGATTGTTGCTGAGATGGTCTACAACATCACTCGCGATATTAATATTGAAGTTTATGCTGATGGCATTAATGCGGAAAATGCTGATGAATTCATGGACGGCTGTGATTATGTTATGGATAAAATTGAATTCTACAATATCCCTGCGCGCTATGCCTTACACCGAGCATTTAGAAAATCCAAACGCTGTAAATTCATGCTTTGCACGCCGGTCATTGGGCATCGCGTTTTTGTTTTTAAATACACGCATGATTCTATGCCGGTTGAAGAAGTATTCGGTTTACCTGACGAGCTTGTTATTACTTCTGATAAAGCACAACGCTTAATGGAAAGATTTATTCCTGAAATGCCCAGTTATCCTGATAAAGAAATTTTACATAATTGGTTTATTGATAAAAAAACTTGTCCTATCTTCGCTGGTTGTCCACCACTGGCACAAGGCATTCTTGTCGAACGTCTCGCGCTAGCCATTACAGGGCTTGATCAACTACCTAACGCAGCACAACTTCCCGTACAACCAGGTTACGCCATGTTTGATGCTCTCACATGGGAAGCTAAACTTGTACGAGGAGCATGGTGGAGTTAATTTAAAAATGCTCATCGCTGCTGATAATGAAAAGAAGGTAATTTTCGTTTCTAGTTTAGGAATGTTTTTATCGACACTGGATTCTGGCATCATCAATGTCGCTTTACCTTCTTTGCAGCAACATTTCAAAACCACGATAACCTCGATATCTTGGACAATTTCACTGTACCTCCTCGTGTTAAGTAGCTCAATCATTGTTTTTGGTAAATGTGCTGATCGTTATGGGCGAGTAAAAGTGTTTACTTGGGGAATAGTCTTATTTGCCTTGAGCTCTTTATTATGTGGATTAGCACCTTCTGAAAATTTTTTAATTTTTTCTCGTGGCTTGCAAGGATTATCTGCAGCCATGCTGCAAGCAACCGCCGTCGCATTAATTACAACTTTAATCTCTAAAGAACGTCAGGGTTTAGCAATAGGAACACTGGGCTCA
>MGYM01000020.1:1459-8976 GCA_001801745.1 Gammaproteobacteria bacterium RIFCSPLOWO2_02_FULL_38_11 | reverse complement strand
CATGGCCGCAGGTCCTATTTTAGGTCCAACTATTGGTGGCATATTAATTTCTACTTTAGGGTGGCGTTGGATTTTTTGGATCAATTTACCTATTTGCATGATCGGCCTTAAGTTTTGCTCAAGTTTAAATGACAGTAACCATTTGACTAAACACCCCATTAATTTTCTGCCTCTTTTGTTTTTATCTTTATTTATGTTTAGTTGTATTTTTTTAACAACCAATCTATATCAATTTTATTCTAAATATTCCATCTGGTTTTATGGGTTTGTTATTTTAATAATAAGCAGCTTCTTTTTATTTATAAAATACGAAAAAAAATCGGCTTATCCCATCGTATCTCTTCGATCTACTAACAAACGTTTCTTCGTGTTTTTATTCACAACACTCACCTTTGGAATTTCAACAGCCATGATTCTTGTTGTTCCTCCTTTTTTTCTAGAAAGAATTTTCGGATTTACACCCTGGCAAACAGGGTTCTTTATCTTCTGCGCTCCGCTAGGAATTATATTAACGGCAAGATTTTCTGGGAAATACATTAATCCCGAGAGAGTTTCTCCTCTGATGGTTTTGGGGTTCACTGTTATGTTGGGAGCACTTACCTGTTTAATCTTTTCCGGAAAAAACATTATTTTATTACTGGTTTTTTTATTTTTTTATGGCATAGGAGGCGGATTATTTCAACCTGCAAATATTGCCTCACTGATGAATAGTATCGAAGCCGCTAATCAAGGTGCGATTAACGCGCTTAATCGTATGGTACATAACTTTGGTAATGCGCTCGGCGCAAGCTTAGCCACATTATTCTTACAAGTGGGGGCCAATAATAACAAGCTCGTACAATGGGTCCAATTCTCTTGGGGGTTTTGTTTGTTATTGATTATGATTTCTTTGGCGTGTTTTTATATTTTTAAACCTGAAAAAAGCGATCATCCCTATGCCACTTCATAAACATATTACATCCATGCAATTTTTTAATCGGGCTTCTATAGAAAATCTATTTCTCTCAGCAGAGAAAATGTTATTTATAAAACCAGAAGAAGCCAAGCAACTTTTAAAAAACAAAACATTAGGTGTTTTGTTCTATCAATCTAGCACCCGAACCAGATTAAGTTTTGAAACAGCCATGCAAAAACTAGGGGGCGCTGTCATTGGTTTTGCCGATCCGACAATGACACGTTCTGAAGGCTTCTTTCACGAAACCTTAGAGGATGTTATCCAAGTTGTTAGCCAACTTGCTGATTGTCTTATCATTCGACATTTCCAGCCAGAATTTATTAAAACCCTCCTAACAAAACCTGGTATTGCCCCCATCATTAATGCTGGAGATGGCTCTAACGAACACCCAACACAAGCCTTATCGGATTTATGGACAATCCATCGTTATTACGGCGGCATTGACGGATTACGTATTGGCTTAGCGGGTGATATGACAACACGGGTTTTACGATCTATGTTACTGGGCTTAACTTTATTTCAACCTAAAGAACTTCTCTTCCTGCCTTCTTCTGGTCGTTTACCCAAAGAAACACTTTCTTTATTAGAAAAAACGAGTCTTCCTTGGAAGCTCTATCAAAACATCAATGAATTACTAACTAATGCAGACGTAATAGAAATGCTTCCTTTTTATCTCCCTAACTTAAATAAAGCAGGTAATAATAGTGCTCCAAATAACTTAGCAACACCGGATCACTACCGCCTCACAAAAGAAAAAATTGAAAAAACCCAGAGTTCCGCCATCATTTTACACCCCGGACCACGCTTAGATGAAATTGCTACGGATGTAGATCTCTTGCCGCAAATGCTCTACTTTAAACAAGCGAAAAATGCGGTGTATATCAGAATGGCTTTATTAAATAAAATCATGAATTAATGATAGTACGAAAGGATCATTAATTAATTTTTAGAGGCATCTTTAAGACGTGAGAAAAATCATTATGAAAAAGCACCTATCTAAACAAGAAAAACTTATTTTATGTTCGCTAACTCAATACGATGGGTTGTCCAGCAGCGACTTAGTCACGATGACAAACACACCCATCAAAAAACTTGCGGATCCGCTTAATAATTTAATGATTCAAGAGTATCTTCAAAAAGAAAAACATGGCGCCCATCATTATTTCGTAATTAATTATCAAAGAATACATGAGTTAGAATTGGATTTTTCTCAGCTTACACCTTTATTGAAACAAAGAAATAACATATATAAAATTCCTCGTGATGTTCGTGTTTGTTATTCTCACATAGCAGGTCAACTTGGCGTAGCACTGAGAATACAATTCGAAGAGCAAGGGCTCATTACCCTTACTTCTGATAAACACTACCAGCTGACTCAGCATGGGGGAAAAAAACTTTTTGAATTAGGTTTAACACCAACTGCAGAAGAAGAGACGCACTCAAGATTTTGTCTTGATTCAACAGAACGTCGATATCATTTGGGAGGAAAGCTAGGTAAACAATTATTAAAAGCTTTTAAACTCGGCGGTTGGATAACACGAAAAATCTCTTCCTCTCGATCATTAGAAGTGACTGATAAAGGTAAAAGTATATTAAATAAAAATTTTGGCTTAACCTTATAAACCTAGCTCTCATACATAAATATCTGAGATAAAAACCAAGGAGAAATTGTGAAAAATACAGACACAGAAATAGCAGAATTACAGAAACGAGCCGATGAGTTTTTTAAGAGTAAGCAATTTGCAGAGGCGTCAAGATGTTTAAATGAGATTTTGAAGTTAGACAACAATAACGCCCAAGCTTTTTATACACGAAGCATGATTAATAATGCGCTTGCAAAATATAATGAAGCGCTTGATTGCTTTGATAAAGTTATTTTTCTCGATAAGAATTTTACTGTAGCCTACATTGGTAAAGCGTTTGCACTCAATGTGTTAGGACGCTTCCAGGAATCATTAGCTGCCAACGAAATAGCTTTGACTCAAGACCCAAATTCAACACTTGCCCATGCAGGAAAAGCTTACTCTCTTGTTGCGCTTGGGCGCTATTTTGAAGGTTTGAGCGCTTACGAGCAGGCATTACGATTGACCCCATCTCACTATTTTTCACACAATGGAAAAGCAAACGCCTTATATGGGTTAGGACAATACAAAGAAGCGCTTGAATGGTTTGAAAAAACGACGCAACTCTCTCCCCCTCCGGGTGCTTTGGATGCACTGAAAAAAGCGAAGGAGAAAAATCCAAGATTATTATTACCTGAGGAAGGATTGGAGAAGACACAACAAGCGATGCAAACAGCAACAAGCCACTCTCTCCACAGAACATGTAGCTGATAAAAAATAAAATTGGCTCATCAACAACATGAAAGAAAACGCTGCTGCCCCTTCTGATCAATTAACTGTTTTCACCAAAGCTGTGCTTGGAAGTGTCGCTGCAACAGCAGAAGCACTTATCAATAATCCTTTGGCTGTCATAAAAACCCGTATGCAAAGCAACCGACCTTTTACCTTGAAACCATCAATTCTAATGAGTGGGGTAGGGTTAAATGCTGTGGGTATGGCACCTATGGTAGCGACCCAAGTGACGATAGATGATCTCATAAAAAAATGGCTTTCTAAAAAAACAGGAAAAACCTCCCAGAAACAACGTTTATTTTCAGGTTTTTTGGGAGGTTTTTTTTCTGCTGCGGTTGTAACACCTACAGAAGTTGTTTTTACGCTTCTACAGCAAGAAGGCGTAAAACAAAATTCGATACAACTGACGAGAATGTTACTTAAGCAAAACCAGGGGGTTCGTCATTTATTTACAGGTTTTTTTGAAACAGGATTACGTATAGCAGTGCCAGCAGCAGGTTTTCTCGCAGGTGTCCCTATCCTAGCAGAGCAGTTAAAAGAGCGAAAAACCAATTCATTTTTAGCATGGTTTGTCGCTGGAACAAGTGTGGGTATTTCCACCGCCCTTGTGACTCAACCTCTGGATACAGTAAAAACAGAGCGGCAGCGACATCTCAAACCAAAAAGTACACTAGGAACTATCGTAGAAATCTATTCAAAACGGGGGGTTTATGGTTTTTTCGTGGGGGGATTACCTAGGATCATAAGAGTCACTTCCGCTGTCGCTGTGATGGGTTCGCTCAATGAAAAACTCAAAAGCTTGCTCACACAACAAACATAAAAAAACAATGTTTTTTCAATAACTACCTGGCCGTCTGTAAAAACCGCATTCCCGTGCAATAAATTAAGAATCCAAAAAAGTAAGAAATAAACAATACCGGGGATGAAACACCTAGATGTAAGGCAAGTACGCCACCCAAACCAAACATCAAATTACTGCCCGCGATAATGAAACAAATATTTTTAGGTGAAAAACCACGGTCTTGCAAAACATGATGCAGATGATTTCGATCAGATGAAAAAGGCGATTTTTTTGAAAAAAGCCGAAGGAGAATAACGCGAAAGGCATCCCATATGGTGATACTCAATATCCATAATATTCCCACCGGGTAAATTGCACTCCGAGGCGCTTGGGATAAACCCGTTGCAAACCAACTCAAGGCATAACCTAAAAACATACTCCCCGCATCTCCCATAAAAACACGGGCCGTTCTCTTTTTTGAAAAAGGAAAATTAAAATAAAGAAACCCCAGCAGAGCACTCATCAATAAAACAATAACTTTTGCTTCTACAATAAGGTGGGCTAAAAAAGCAGTGAGCGCTAATAAAAAAAGTTGTACGAAAATTAATGATCCCGCTAAACCATCACTGCCATCTAACATATTAACAGCATTGATCAAACCAACAATTGCAAAGATAGTGAAAGGAATTGAGAAAAACCCCAATCTAATTTCGCCTGTAAAAAATAAATCTCCTAAATTTGTAATGACGATGCTTGCCCACACTGTCATGATTAAAGCTGAGACTATCTCCGCACCAAAACGTGCATGAGGACTTACTTCATGCATGTCATCTAAAATGCCCATGAAAATCAGCAATAACCCTCCCAGCGCAAAAGGACGATAGCCAATCAATGAAATCGGCAAGGATAGCATGGCACAGGCAAAACCAATGAAAATGGCAATACCGCCCACTAACGGTTTAACGGATTCATGTTGCTTGCGTCCACCGGGAAGATCCACGAGATGAATACGCTCTGCAATCGGCATGAGTATGCGAAGACACATCGCTGTGGTTATTATTCCAATTAGACACCCAAAAAAAATCATCCTTCCTCTCTTTTCATTTTTACAAATTCCAAATAACTCTCCGGTACACCAATATCATAAAAATTTCCGTCCAAGCTTATCCCTTTTAACAATTCATGCTGTTCAATCAATTTTGGGAAAATTTCTTTTTCCAAGGAGCATACTTTCTTCTCTGGAATAAAATCCAAAACACGTGATGAAAATTTATAAATTCCTGCATTAACATAAGTTTCTTTTAATAATGATTTTTCCTGAAAAGAAATTATTTTATTTTTATCATCCATTAACACATCACCATAACGATCATTTTTTTTAGGTTTCATGACGCCTATTAATCCTAAAGCGTTGTCAAAATTTTCAGATACCAACAACTTAAAATCATCAATGTAAGTATCTCCATTTAATAATAAGAATTCTTTTTTGTTTTTTAAAAAATATTCTGCGTGCTTTAATGCACCGGCTGTTCCCAAGGGAGTTATCTCTTGAGAATATAAAATACTTGCACCGAATAATTCGCTACCACATGCTTTTTGGATCACTTCATGGCGATACGACGTCAACAAAATAATATTCAAATAACCACATTTGACTAAATCACGAATTAATAAAAATAAAAAAGGTTCTTCGCCGATGGGCGCCAAAGGCTTAGGTACATGAGAAATCAAGGGACGTAGGCGCGTTCCTAAGCCACCCACGAGAATCGCTGCTGTTTTTAGAGACATCACACTTAAACGTGAACGAGATCAAGCTTTTGAGAATGCCAAACCGCATTCTCAACCCATTCGCAAATCACATGGCCCAGAAAAATATGGGCTTCTTGTATACGCGCTATCACAGAAGAGGGGACAATCAAACTTTCCGAAACAAGCGCCAGGAGTTTTCCGCCTGTGCCGCCTGTCAACGCTATTGTATGTGCATTTTTCTGTTGTGCCATCTCAAATCCTTTTACGACATTTAAACTGTTCCCTGAAGTAGATAAACCTATCACAACATCGCCAGGACGACATAAGGCTTCAAGTTGTCGCGCAAAAATAACAGAATAATCATAATCGTTGCTTAAACAAGTCAATACAGAGGTATCCGTCGACAAGGACAAAGAGGGTATCGCTCTTCTTTCTTTTTTAAATCGACCCACTAATTCGGCCGCCAAGTGTTGTGCATCTGCCGCACTTCCTCCATTTCCCATCCAAAAAACAGTTCCTCCTTGCAGTACCGCTTGCGCAATCCGTATCGATATTCTTTCAATTTTAGGGATTAAAGGCTCCATCAGCTGAATAAGCTGTTGGTGTTCGCGCAGGGATTCAAGTATATTTAGCATGATTTTTCCTCAAGCTTACAATAGGTAAATTCTCTATGACTTTGGTTATTCATCCGCGGTTTTCTAATTTATATCAAGTTTCACATCCACTGATACTGCATAAGCTTTCGCAGCTTCGGGAATGTAACACTTCCAAAAAAGAATTCAAAGAATTACTTCAAGAAATTACTCAATTACTCGTTTATGAAGCCACGAAAGATTTACCCTTAATAACAAGTGAAATCAAAACACCGCTTGAGACTATCCAAGCCCCTATTTTAAAAGGAAAAAAGCCGGTGATTCTTCCTATTTTACGGGCTGGCCTTGGAATGGTAGACGGCTTTCTTTCTTTAATTCCTTCGGCGCGTGTGGGCCATATTGGTTTATATCGAAATGAAAAAACGCTTCAGCCCGAACTCTATTATTTTAAAATCCCCAAAGACAGCCAAGAGCGTCATGTTTTTATTTGCGATCCCATGTTAGCCACAGGCGGCAGTGTTTCAAAAGCCATTCTGTGTTTAAAAGAAAGAGGCGTCACAAAAATTTCATTTCTTTGTATTGTTGCGGCTCCCGAGGGAGCAGAAAAATTATGGAAAGAGCATCCAGATGTAAAAATATTTACGGCACATCTTGATCGCAAACTCAATGAACATGGCTATATTCTTCCGGGTTTAGGAGATGCAGGTGACAGACTCTTTGGAACGCGCTGAAATGAGGCTGATGCTCTTGGGCGCACCGGGTGCAGGCAAGGGCACGCAAGCCAAATTACTTTGTGAACATTTCCATATTCCACAAATCTCAACGGGGGATAGGTTAAGGCATGAAGTAAGCAGAGGAACGCCTTTAGGAAAAAAAGTAAAAACGATCATGAACCAAGGCGGCTTGGTGCCCGATGACATCATGATTGATGTTATTAAAAAGCGTTTACAAGAACTCGATTGTAGAAAAGGATTTTTACTCGATGGTTTCCCACGCACTTTACCTCAGGCAAAAGCCTTAAAAAAAGAAAATATATTTTTAGATTACGTCATTGAGATTGACGTCGATGAAGAAGAAATCGTCCA
>MGYM01000020.1:1221-1391 GCA_001801745.1 Gammaproteobacteria bacterium RIFCSPLOWO2_02_FULL_38_11 | reverse complement strand
GCATACTGGGCAAGGACGATATCACGGGAGAGGCGCTCATTCATCGTCGTGATGATGAAGAAGCCACGGTACGCAAGCGTTTACGCATTTATCATCAACAAACCGAACCGTTAGTAGAGTTTTATAAAGAATGGGGACAATCAAGCGCCGCACATGCGCCGCATTTTTTA
>MGYM01000020.1:0-1199 GCA_001801745.1 Gammaproteobacteria bacterium RIFCSPLOWO2_02_FULL_38_11 | reverse complement strand
TTAAAAAAATTTTTCAACTTATTTTAATGCAGATCGCAGATAAGAAATAGTCACACGTAAAAAAGTATGATAGCACTACAAAAACTGGGGTTTAAGTTAAAAAAACAAGCTTTCTAATTTTCACGATTTCACGGACGACGAAATAAACTATTTTATGATTTGTCTGGTTCTAATGTTGCATCCAAGTTGAGGTCGTCACAAAACCCGATGAAACGTTCTCGAAAATCACTGATTAAAACAGCAGAAGGCACGGCAATCGAAATAGAAACAGAAGAAATGGGGGCTTTTGTATAACGTCCTTCAAACACATAGCCATTAATATCCACCGCTTCCACGTCCTCACCTGATAAAAATCCCATGACTTCTTCCAAAATACCAGGGCGG
This sequence comes from Gammaproteobacteria bacterium RIFCSPLOWO2_02_FULL_38_11, assembly GCA_001801745.1. Classification (GTDB taxonomy): domain Bacteria; phylum Pseudomonadota; class Gammaproteobacteria; order HIGHO2-12-38-15; family HIGHO2-12-38-15; genus HIGHO2-12-38-15. Next base: position 815 of record MGYM01000020.1, on the reverse strand, counting down.
TCTAAAGCCATAATATAAATCGTATAGAGCAAACGATCCGGCTGTGCGTCACGCAATTCAACTCGTCGGGGTAAAATCGTTACTTCATATTTACGTTCTATATTAGGAATACCGGCTTCTAGTTTTGCGATATTATTCCAATTACCCCCCAATAAATAAAAGCCAATCGCTTCATTGCCCGGATTAAACCATCGCATCTCAATCACATTGCAACCGCAACTTCGCACGAACTTTAATAGTTCATACATAAGTTTAAATTGCGGTTTACTAATGACGGCCAGGGCTAAGTGTTTCATCGCGGAAAAACCTATTGATAAGGAAGATAGAAAGTATAGCCTACTTCCTAAGGCAAAAAGAGACTATTTTAACCAAAATTTATAAAATTGGATACCGAATGAACATAAATATACTCCAAAAAGGAGCAAAAAATGCCGAAGCATTTTTACGGCGAGTTCATAGCAATATTCAAAACGTTGTATGCACGCATCTCTCATAAACTCATTACTGTTTTTTCATATTCCTTAAGCACATCGCCTAACAATACCACCGTTTTTTCAAAGGATGATAAGTCGAGTTTCATTTTAAATTCTTTGTTTCTAAGACTATATACGCAGGCTCTTCATACGGATGTGTTTTTCTTAAAGCCGCGATAACATCTTGCAGTTTTTCTTCAACACACACCATCTCCACACGATATTCTTCCACGGTTTCAATTTGATTTTTTTTCCCTAAAAAAGGTTGGCTGCCTTGTAATGGACGAAACTGACCTTCTCCCAGCACTTGCCAAGCACAACAATCATAATTTTCATAACGAC
>MGYM01000019.1:4231-8153 GCA_001801745.1 Gammaproteobacteria bacterium RIFCSPLOWO2_02_FULL_38_11 | reverse complement strand
CGCCTCACCAAAGCGCTACGCGTTTTGGCGTAGGCACCCTCTCCCCTTTTTAAAAAAAGGGGAGAGGGGAGTTTTTGTGGTAGATATTTGAAAAATATCGTGAGAAGAATAAAAAGAAAAACTTAAGGGTAATTGAAAAGGCTGGGCTTGTCCTTAAGAAATTTTAAATTAAGGCTTGATTTCAACACAGCACCTAACGCTCATGACGCTTCAAATAAACCAACAGTAAAGAAATAGCCGCAGGCGTGACACCTGAAATACGAGATGCTTGTCCTAATGTGCTAGGGCGAGTTTGGCCGAGTTTTTGAATAACTTCAGCGGACAAACCCGTTACTTTTGTATAATCAAATTTTTCAGGAATAGGTAATTGTTCATTGCGCTGTGACCTTGCGATTTCTGCAGTTTGTCGTTCAATATAACCTTCGTATTTGATTTGAATCTCAACTTGTTCTGAAATAAAAGCAGGAACCATGTTTTCATTATCAAATAAATTTAATAATTCAATATAATTGACTTCTGGTCGTCTTAGCAGTTCAGTGAGATTGTATTCTCGAATCAAGGGTTGATTGAATTTTTCTTCAAATGCTTTTGCCGTGGATGATTGGGGCTGTAACCACGTTGTTTTTAATCGTTCTTTCTCTTTTTCAATTGATTCTCGTTTTTTTTGGAAAATACTCCAGCGTGTGTCATCGACTAAACCTAATTGATAACCGCGTTCTGTTAAACGTAAATCTGCATTATCTTCGCGTAATAATAAACGGTATTCAGCACGACTTGTGAACATGCGATAAGGCTCTTGTGTGCCTAGCGTAATGAGATCATCCACAAGAACACCTATATACGCCTCGTCTCGTCGTGGATACCAAGGCGCTTTGTTTTTTATAGATAACGCGGCATTCATGCCCGCTAAAATACCTTGTGCTGCAGCTTCTTCATAGCCTGTTGTTCCATTAATTTGACCTGCGAAAAATAAACCTTCAATTGTTTTTGTTTCCAGTGAAGGTTTTAAATCGCGAGGATCAAAATAATCGTATTCAATGGCGTAACCAGGTCGTATGATCGTTGCATTTTCTAAACCTTGAATGGAGCGCACTAATAACAGTTGAACGTCAAAAGGCAGGCTCGTGGAAATCCCATTGGGATAATATTCTGTTGTTTCTAAACCTTCAGGTTCAAGAAAAATTTGATGCGATGTTTTATCTGCAAAACGCATAATTTTATCTTCAATGGAAGGGCAATAGCGCGGACCGATGCCTTCAATGATCCCCGTATACATGGGCGAACGATCTAAACTTTCGCGGATGATGTCATGTGTTCTTTCATTTGTGTGCGTGATGTAACAGGGTATTTGTTTGGGATGTTGATTTGCATTTCCCAAAAAAGAAAAAACTGGCAAGGGTTGATCGCTTTCTTGCATTTTTAATTTTTCAAAACAAATGCTGCGCCCATCGATGCGGGGTGGTGTGCCTGTTTTTAAGCGTCCCACACGCGGCATAATCTCACGTAATTTTTTTGCTAAAACCGCGGCGGGAGGATCACCTGCTCGACCGCCGGGATAATTTTCTAAACCCACATGAATTTTTCCAGCGAGGAATGTGCCTGTTGTTAGCACAATGGCCCGTGCTTCAAATTTTAAGCCGCCTTGTGTGCCAACACCGATAATTTTATTTTTATCTAATAAAATATCTTCAACGACTTGTTGAAAAATATGTAAATGATCTTGGTTTTCTAATCGTTTTCGAATGGCTTGTTTATAGAGATCACGGGAAGCCTGTGCTCGGGTGGCGCGTACTGCAGGTCCCTTGCTTGCATTGAGGATACGAAATTGAATACCGGCTTCATCGATAGCCGCAGCCATGGCGCCGCCCAAGGCATCGATTTCCTTAACCAAATGTCCTTTACCTATCCCGCCAATGGCGGGGTTACATGACATTTGTCCGAGGGTTTCAATGCTATGTGTTAATAATAAAGTGCGGCATTGCATACGTGCAGAGGCTAAAGCCGCTTCAGTGCCGGCATGGCCGCCGCCAATCACAATGACGTCATAATCGAAAAAGGAAGCCATGTTTAATCAAAAAACCAGAAATAAAAGAACAGCGTTGTTTGGAGCGAGGAATTATACCATCAGAAAATATAAATAGAGATACCACGCCCAGGTATTATGGTTTTCTAAATTTTCCCGTCGGAGAAGAAGGAGCCGTTTCTTCTTCCGTTGCCGCTTGTTTTTCTTCTTTTTTTTGTTCATCTTTGATGGTCTCTAACATGTTCCAAGGAGAGGAGGCGTTGACACCTGCTCTTTCGTTGAAGAAAGGTAAAGGGGAGGGGAGATTGCTTTGAGGTGATTCTGAGTCAGTGAGTATTTCAGAACGAGCGCTGCTGGTGGCGCTCATGTCACTTACAACTCTTCTTAAATTGGAGCTGCTTGCGGCACCGCTACTATCGTATGAAGAAGTGGGTTGTCGAAATAATAAATTGTCTAGATCTTCCATATAAAAAGGGAAGCTTCCTGCGCTGTCGGTAACAAAATTTTTTAAATCTTGCAATATTGCATCGGGTAGTAGAGAGAGGCCTTTTGTTTCTATTAGTTTTCTGTCAAGTCCGAACTTTCTGAAATCTGAAAGCAATGATGTATAGAAGGTAGAAAAAATGGTTTTTGCTTTTAAGAGTGCCTCAGGATCTTGTGATGTTATTCCAAAAGTTTCTTTTTTAAATTCCAAAAAATCTTTTTGCATTATTTCTTTTCCGAGGGTAATAAAAATATAAGAGAGGTTAACTGCTATAAACTTTACGTCCCCCAGCGTAAAATTTATTTCTTTTCCTATTGTTATTTCTTGTTCGCAAATGTCCTTCAGAAGAAAAAGGATATTAGCGGCAGATTTAAAAATAATAACAGGATCATCTTTTTGTAGTTTGTAGTGTTGTATTCCGCTTTTAGAAAAAGTTGAAAATCCATTGATGATGCCACGAACAAAAAAACCCATTTTTTCAGTAATATTTTTTTTTGCGTTTTCTCTTTGAGAAGGCTCGGATAAAATACTGACTATAGCTTGGAGCGTTTTCAATAAGTCATTTTCTTCAGGATAGGCTGGGATTTTGTCGGAATTATCATCCGGCGATGTTCCTATGTGAGTGGTTAATAGCTCGAGGCATATTAGGCAATTTTTATTTAAGCCTTCTCTGGCGCTAACTCGTATTTTTTCTTGGTTTATTTTCGCGTCATCTTGTGGCATCAGAAACCCCATCTTTCATTTTGAATTATTTAATTATAACAATGAAAAATTAAGGAATTATGAAGGGCGGCGCTATTTTTAAGTTTTTGTTTTTTCTTGCTCAAGATGTTGAGCATAGAGCGCGTCAAAATTAATGGGCGCAAGATAAAGCTGAGGAAAAGTGCCGCGCGTCACCAGGTCTGAAATAAATTCTCGTGCATAAGGAAACAGGATGTTTGGGCAGACACTGCCGAGCGTTGCTTTGAGTTGATCAGGCGAGAGGTTTTTAATGGTGAAGATACCCGCTTGTTTTAGTTCGATTAGAAAAATTGTTTTTTCTTCAGATGTGGCTGTGATATGTAAAGAGAGTACTACTTCATGTGCATTATTATCCAAGGCGTTGGTTTGAGTTTGAAGTTGGAGATTAACTTCGGGCTGCCATTGTTTTTGAAATACCTCAGGTGATTGCGGCGCTTCAAAAGAAAGATCTTTAATATAAATACGTTGGATAGCAAAGCTCGGTTGATTTGAAGTATTGTCATTTTGGTTTTGTGGTATTGAGGTCATGATTGCTTATCTCCTTCGGAAAGTAGTTTGTCGAGTTTACCGCTTTGATCTAAGGCATAGAGGTCATCATAACCACCTATGGACTGATTGTTAATAAAGATTTGAGGTACGGTGCGTCGTTGACTTCGGTTTAACATTTCTTGTAA
>MGYM01000019.1:0-4219 GCA_001801745.1 Gammaproteobacteria bacterium RIFCSPLOWO2_02_FULL_38_11 | reverse complement strand
GAGATCAACGCGTATTTCATGGTAGGAAAATCCTTTTGCTTCAAGCAGCTGCTTTGCTCGTACGCAGTATGAGCAGTGTTCTTTTGAATAAATAACAATAGACTTCTTCGTCGTCATGGCTTTATTTTGTGATAGGTAAATTTGAAAGCCGCCATGCGCCCATGCCGCCTTTGAGAGAAAAAACTTTTTTGAAATGATGGTGATGTAATAATTTAGCGGCTTGCACCGATCGATTGCCTGCATTGCAAACTAAAATGACCGGATGTTCTTTGTTTTTTTCGAAATGAGATATTTCTTTTTCCAGGCAAGCAAAAGGAATATTGTGTGCCTTTAAGATGTGACCTTCTGAAAAAAGTTTCTCATCGCGCACATCCAAAACCAAGGCATTTTCACGATTCATCATATGTAATGCTTCTTGAGTAGAAAGATGTGAAATACCCGGTGCATGCTCACGTATTTCAAAGAAAATAATCAGAGCAACGATAAGCAATGTCGCTGCCGTTAAATCCCAGTGGGCTATCAGAAAAGTAATAAATGAATTCATGGCGTAAAGGCATAAAAAAAACTGAGAGCATACAGCAAGGTTTGAGTCCTATACAAGTGTAGTGAGCATAGCGAGCGGCAGGATGGAAGAGACGAGATTTTCATCTATAACAGGCATACACTCCTTTTTTTTGTTGAAATATCATGAAAAAGTAGACTGTAATCTATCTATATACCATTCTTTTATGGATCACAGTCAAAAATGAAATTCCGCTTTACCTCTTTGGGTTTTTATACTAGGGCATGTCTCTAAAGGTTTTTTCAGTGCGAAAAGAATCTTTAGAGACACCCTCGAATTTTCCATAATTTAAAAAAAATAAAATTTGATACATTACTTTTTTGTTTTTCATCATAAAGGTGTGGGTGACGGGCATGACGATAAAATCGCTTATACCATCAAGATACGTGCTTGAAACAGCCACCTTCCCATCATTTGGTTCATCAAAAAATAATTTTCCGAAAGGACTGACATTGCCTGCAATGATGCCAACCTCGTATTGGGAGGGAAGGGGATAAGGAAAATGTATCTCAAGCGTTGTTAAAGCTTGACCCGCGGGGCCTGTAAAAACTTGAAATAACCAATTATCATGAAAAAAGTCTGCTAAAGGACTGCCCTGGTTCGGCGGACTCAACATGACAATCCGTTTTAACTTGGGTATACGGTGATGCTGTAAATAATCTCGAAGCACAATACCCCCTAGAGAATGGGTGACAAAATCAATATCGTCTGCGTCAAGATCCAAACAGGCATTAATCATGGGGGGAATGTTTTCTTCGGCTAGGTTATGGATCGTTTTTCTTGTGCTAGGATAATCTAAATTAATCACACTATAATTATTTTTTTTGAGATATGTTTCTAGCTTTGACATCGACGCGTGTGAGCGCGCCAAGCCGTGCAGCAAGATAACACACGACAAAGCATGCGAACATAACGGGAAAAAAAATATAAAAAATAAAATTTTTTTCATTTTTACACAAACGAGGATTTGCCATGAAAGAAGCTATCATAGCAGAAAAACCAACATTAAAACTTCCGAATAACGAAAAAAAATTATTATTACATTCTTGTTGTGCACCTTGCGCCTGTGATCTCATGGAGCGTTTTGTAGAATCTAAAATTGAATTTACCATCTTTTTTTATAATCCCAACATTCATCCTTTCAAAGAATATGAAATTCGGAAAAATGAAAATGTTCGTTTTGCTGAAAAACACCAGATTCCTTTTATCGATGGCGACTATGACCGTGACGAATGGTTTAAACGCGCAAAAGGAATGGAAAAAGAACCTGAACGTGGCATACGATGTACCATGTGTTTTGATATGCGTTTTGAGCGAACTGCGCTTTACGCGCATGAACATGATTTTAATATTTTCACCAGTTCGCTAGGCATTTCACGTTGGAAAAACATGGCGAAAATCAATGATTGCGGCACACGCGCAGCCTCGCATTATCCTAATATGACCTATTGGACTTTTGATTGGAGAAAGAAGGGCGGATCGCAACGTATGATAGAAATTTCCAAACGTGAAGCGTTTTATCAACAAGAATATTGTGGCTGCGTTTTCTCTTTACGTGATACACAACGTTGGCGCGAACAAAATAATCGAGAACGTATTAAGATGGGCGTTAAGTACTATCACGAGGAAAAAGGCATATGATGTTATCTTCAGGGAAACGTTTTAGGGCTACACTTCAAAAATCAAAACCTCTGCAAATTGTCGGAACCGTCAATGCCTACTGCGCCAAATTAGCAACACAAGCAGGCTTTGAAGCAATCTATCTTTCAGGCGGTGCTTTAGCGGCTGTTTCTTATGGCTTGCCTGACTTGGGGATCACAAATTTAAATGATGTATTAACGGATGTGGATCGTATTACGAGTAGCGTCGATACACCTTTGATTGTGGATATCGACACAGGCTGGGGAAATGATTTTACGATTGCGCGCGCCATCCAAGCTTTAATTAAACACGGTGCTGCGGGTGTACACATTGAAGATCAAGTCAATGAAAAACGTTGTGGCCATCGTCCTAATAAACGTTTAGTTTCCGAAGAAGAAATGCTAGGTCGTATTCGAGCAGCTGATCAGGCAAGAAAAGAAAATGATCCTGATTTTTATTTAATTGCACGGACGGATGCTGTTGCAGTCGAAGGTTTAAAAAGCGCGATCGCCCGCGCAGTGCAATATCAAACGGCTGGTGCTGATGCGCTGTTTGCTGAAAGTTGCACGACCCTGGAGGAGTTCCATGCGTTTGTGAAAGCGCTTGATATTCCTGTGCTTGCCAATATTACGGAATTTGGAAAAACACCTTTGTTTACCGTCGAAGAATTGGCGAGCAGGGGGATCAGTATGATTTTATATCCTTTCACCGCGGTGCGGGTGATGAATAAAGCCGCGCAAGAAGCATATAAAACCTTAAAATCTCATGGCAGCCAAAAATCCTTGATCCCGCAAATGGAAACCCGCGACACGCTATACGATGTTTTAAATTACCTCGCTTATGAAGACAAATCCCAGAGATAGTTTTTATTTAAAACCCGCATTCATCGCGGGTGTATTGTCTCACTGTGGTGTTGGGGTGCTGCTGCTGCTGCTGCGGCGGCGGCTGCTGCTGCTGCGGCGGCTGCTGCTGCTGCGGCTGCTGCGTTACCACCAGCAGCCCTAAAGAAACCGCTAGTAGCAGCACTGCTTGCGGCGGCTCCGTTACCACCCTCTTGGTTTTCTTCTTCTTGCTGCTGTTCTTTTTGCTGACTTGCTAGCGCTCCTAAGTCTTCTCCGAAAGCATTTAATTTATCTTGGATCCCTTTAAGCTCTGACTGATTTTTATGAGCATTCTCTCCTTCTTTTCTGTGGGAATACAAGGAAGGAACACCAAACGCACTCGCTAAACCAAGAGATAGACAACCTAGGAGGATCCCCATCCCTATATACACAGGGATAGCGGCACCACCAGCAAGAGCCATCAGTACTATAAACACAATAAGCCCAGCAAGGACAACAAGGCCACCAATTTTCTTACTTCTTGAGTCAAGCTTCTCTAACCAGGCTTCTTGATCAGCTGTTAAAGCAGAAAAAAGATTCTTCAAGATCTCGGAGATCTCGCTTGATTTTAGAATATACTTATCAGCAAGATTGCTGGCGTCTGCGACAGATCTCCTAGGATCTGCAAGAAACAGGAATGCCTGCGAAGAAAAACCAGCAGCAGCACTGGGGTGGTCTTTTGCGTATTGCGTTATTCTGTTTTCAAAAACGCTCATGAGGCAATAACAAAGATAATGATAGAAAGAATCGCGCTGTTTATGTTGTTCTGCACTTAGTTTGTTGTTTGGTGATGATATTTTTTTTATTGAATCATTTAGATCTCCAAGAAAAGAATCAAGATCAGGCAACCCTTTCTGTGATGTAGCAGATGCAGAATGACTATCCGAAGCTGAGTCTAGCGTTAGTTCTTGCTTGTTTGCTAGCATTCCCATTCCATTAAGATCTCTCATAAATCCATCTAAAAACCTCTGATTATCTGAAGAAGCGCCTAATGTGCCTGAAAAATCAAACATGAACATCTCCCAATTAAAAAATTTAAGAAATTAATTTAACCATAGTAGGGCAGAGAAATCAAAATTACTTTTCACAGAAAAATTAAGAAAACATTAAGAATATTTTTAAAAATTTATTAAAA
>MGYM01000018.1:8179-11355 GCA_001801745.1 Gammaproteobacteria bacterium RIFCSPLOWO2_02_FULL_38_11 | reverse complement strand
ATTATTCATGGGAAGAAGTGCTTGCGTCTGAATACAGTATAAAAGATCTTGATCAAGAAGAGATATACAAAACTATTGCAGATGGAATACGTGAAAATCGAATTCCAGCAAGCACGCAAAGAGAAGATATTAAAGGAATTTTAAAGCGTCTTGAGCTTATGAAAGAGGGATTTTTAAAACGTGCTGCCGTGATGCTTTTTGCTAAACAGAGGGCCTTAGGATTTTCTCAATGCATGATTAAAATGGCTCGTTTTGAGGGAACTGACAAACTTGGCAATTTTATTGATAATCAACAAATACGAGGGAATGCATTTAATTTATTGGAAGAAGCAGATGCTTTTCTTCGCCGACACTTAGCAATAGCTGGTTTTTTTAAGCCGGATCAATTTAAACGAATTGATAAACCGACCCTTCCGGTCATGGCTGTTCGAGAAGCGCTGATTAATGCTCTCTGTCATCGTGATTATTCTGACAAATCAACAGATATTGCGCTGGCTATTTTTGATGATCGCCTTGAAATATGGAATAGTGGAGAGCTGCTTAATAAGCTCACGGTTAAAAGTTTGAGGCATTCCCATCATTCTGTATTGAGAAACAAACTCATTGCAAATGTTTTTTACGTAAGAGGTTTTATTGAAAAATGGGGTATTGGTACAAACAAAATGATTTCTTTGTGTAAACAAGAAGATCTTCCTGAGCCAGAATTTAGAGAAAACCAGGGAGGATTAACTGTTATTTTTAGATTTAAAAAATTAATTGGGCAAGATAGAAAAAAGAATAAACCAGAGAGAACGTTACGTCAGGATGAAATATTAAAATTGCTTCGAAGTTCGAAACTCAATGGTGCTCAGCTGACGAATAAATTAAAAAGTGCGCCTTCTGTTAGGATGGTTCAAAAAGATTTATTGCAATTAGAGCGTGCTGGTTTGGTTAGGCGGGAAGGTAAAGCGCGTGCTATGGTTTGGGTTATTATTTAAATCAAATTTTGAATTACGAACTATTGCGAACTATTGCGAACTATTGCGAACCTGGTCTCTGTGTGTAAAAATGTGCCGGACTTTAAATATTATTGGCACTGGGTGGTCATTAAAATTTTTATCGTGATTTAAAAAACTAAATAAATGTAAAAGTTTATGTATGAGCAGAAACCGAAAAAGAGGAAGAAAATATGTGTGGAATCGTAGGTGCGTGTGCACAACGTGATGTTGCGCCGTTATTGTTAGCGGGATTACAGCATTTAGAATACCGAGGTTATGATTCTGCTGGCATAGCGGTGATCACGCAAACAGGATTACAGCGTTATCGTGCCTTAGGAAAAGTAGCCCAACTTGAAGCCTTACTTGAAAAAAATCCCTTGCAAGGCAGCACAGGTATCGCGCACACGCGTTGGGCGACGCACGGTCGCCCTAGCGAAACCAATGCTCACCCCCATACCTCGGGTTCTGATATTGCGATCGTCCACAATGGTATCGTTGAAAATTATGAAATTTTACGTGAAAAATTAATTCAGCAAAATTATCAATTCCAATCGGACACAGACACAGAAATTGTTGCTCATCTTTTACATTTTTCTTTATCGCAAGGTCATTCTTTTTTGGAAGCGGTGCATGAAGTAATAAAACAATTAGAAGGTGCATATGCGATTGCATTTCTTTATCAAAAACAGCCCGACACGATCATTGCGGTGAGGAAGGGCAGTCCTCTGGTGGTGGGATGTGGCGTGGGAGAAAATTTTATTGCATCAGATACCTTGGCGCTCATCCCTGTCACACAACAATTTATTTATTTAGAAGAAGGGGATATTGCAGAAATCACGCGAACACAGATTCGTATTTTCGATCATCATTTGAAAAGTGTTGACAGGCCAAGGCATCGCACGAAGGTCAGCCATGAAATGGTGACAAGAGGTGAATACCGACATTTCATGTTAAAAGAAATTTTCGAACAACCCCAAGCTATATTAAGCACGTTAACGCATTATATTCAAAATGATCAGTTGAATTTAGCGGCATTTTCACCTGAGTTATTGGCGATATTAGAAAAAACAAAGCGCGTACAGATCGTTGCTTGTGGCACGAGTTTTCATGCGGGCTTGCTTGCACAACATTGGTTTGAATCGCAAGTGCGATTGCCCACGCGAGTAGAGGTGGCCAGTGAGTGGCGTTATCAAACAAGTTTAGTGGAACCGGACACTTTGTTTATTGTCATTTCGCAATCGGGTGAAACGGCTGACACCTTAGCTGCTTTGAAATTAGCGAAAACAAAAAATTATTTGGCTCGATTGGCGATTTGCAATGTTGCTGAAAGTTCCATGGTGCGTGAAAGTGATTTTTCATTTTTAACGTTTGCTGGGCCTGAGATTGGTGTGGCATCCACAAAAGCGTTCACCACGCAATTAGTTAATTTATTTTTATTGATGATGTTATTTTCTCGACGTCATGATTTGAATCAAGTACAAGAAAAATTATTAATATCTCAATTATTAAAATTGCCTGATCAAATCGATATTATTCTTTCCCGGAGGGCAGAATTAGAAAATGTGGCGCAAGCCTTGGTGTTGCAACGACATGCCTTGTTTTTAGGAAAGACTTTGCATTATCCCATTGCATTGGAAGGCGCATTGAAATTAAAAGAATTAACTTATATTCATGCAGAAGCCTATCCTGCGGGAGAATTAAAGCATGGCCCCTTAGCCTTAGTTGAAACGCAGATGCCGGTGATTGCTTTGGTGCCGCAAGATGGATTAACTGAAAAAATAAAATCGAATTTACAAGAAGTGCGCGCGCGCGGAGCAAAAGTTTTTGTTTTAACGCAAGAAGCCAATAAAGCCAGTTTAGCTCATGACTCCACAGTGTTTGTGATGCCAGAGATACTGCCGGTATTATCCCCGATGCTTTATGTTATCCCGCTGCAATTGTTAGCGTACGAGGTAGCCGTTTTAAAAGGAACGGATGTGGATCAGCCCCGTAATTTAGCGAAGTCGGTCACGGTGGAGTAGCTTGTAACGCAAGCTTACGAAGTTACAGGGAAAAGAATCCAGCGAAATAAATAAAGGACGGTTATGAAAGAAATCAGTCTTTTTGAAGCAAAAACCCATTTTTCTGGACTAATGGATCAGGTTTACAAAAATCATCAAGAATTTTTTATTACACGACGTGGGCAAAAGATCGCAAAAA
>MGYM01000018.1:0-8136 GCA_001801745.1 Gammaproteobacteria bacterium RIFCSPLOWO2_02_FULL_38_11 | reverse complement strand
GAAGAGGGACGAAAATGAAAAAAAACGAATTAGGGCGTATCCCTAAAGATTTTCTCGGCTACAAAAAGCGAGGGATAAGCGGGCTTGCATCAGCGATAATGAATTTATTAAAATATTTTAATTCCTTGCTAAATCAATACCAATTGTTGTAATCTTTTCGACGACCCGTCTCCTTTTTTAACTGAAATTTCCATTCTCAGTTTGGCTCATTGCGAAGTCGTATAAAAGCGCGGACGGGTCCATTCCAATTTACGGGCTTGTTAATTTTTTTAATTTTACAAAAATATCACGATATTGTTGAACAGAATCTTTTGTTGTGAGCCCTCCAAAGAATCCAAAAGTCCAAGCCTTGTTGAGTGTTTTTTTGTAGTTTTCATCGGATACTTTATCGAGTGTTGTAGAAAGTATGTTGTTTATCTTGTCTTGTAATGTTTGACTAGATTTTATTGTTCCACTGTTAAGTTCTTTTTTTATAGTACGGAGTGTTGTTAGGATCTTTGCGGCAGTCCCGGTGACTTTGTAGTGAGAGTGATCTTTGTGACGTTGAAGTTTTAATCCGCCGAAGAGACCTGTATGCCATGCGTATTTTTTTATAGAGTTTGTTAGCTTTTTTAAAGTGCTTAACTCAGCATTGAGTGGGTTGAGTGTGGCCGTTACTAATATTTGAATTTCCTTCTGGAGTTGCTGATTTGTTTTTTTTAATTTTTCGATTTCATCTTGGGATATCCAATCTTTTCTTGTGAGCTGCGCGCTCACTGTATATTGAGCCGCAAGCCTTTTCAGATGACTTGAGGTCGAGCGGGTTTCATCTGCTAATCTTTTATTTTCTCGCTGAAGTTCCTGAGTTTTTTCTTCTAATGTTTCGACTTGTTGTTGGAGTCTTTTATTTTCTTCTTCTAGTTCTCGAATGTAAGTCATTGAATCAAAAGGGGAGGGGGATTCATGTTCCATATACGCGCCTGCGGGGTATCTTGTAGATATATAACGACAGTATAGCATCGTGGGTGATATGAAAAATGGATATCTCCCTTTTTTAAAAAACCTTGGGTGCAGATCCCCATTAATCCAATATTTATCTCAGCATAAACTATATTTGTTTGGGTAACAGCTGCTGTGCAATCCAGTTATATTGTTTGACAGAATCTTTTGTTCTAAGCCCACCGAAAAATCCGAAGGTCCAAGCTTTATTGAGTTCCTTGATATAACTATCTAATGTTTTGAAATTGGTTAATATCTCAAGAGCAGATGCTTGTTTGGAAGAATCGTTAGAATTCTTATTATCTAGTATGGCTAAGATTTTTATTGCAGTACCTGAAACGTTATAAGTTTTTCCTCCCTCATCTGTATAGGTTGTTCCACCAAATAAACCTAGGTGCCATGAATGGCCTAAGATGAGATCGTTTTTTATAAATTGAAACGTCCCCTTCATTATCGTAGCAGTAGGAGTGTTTCCCCCTTGTTCTTGTGGGGGCGCTGAAGGTGTTGGTGTTGAGCTTGTCTGTTTTAATTCTTGGAGTTTCTGCTGTGAAGATTGTGCTTGTTTTCTAGCGTTGGAAAGCTCTTTCTCTAGGTTGTCAATTATTCGAGCTGCCTGTTCTGCGTGTTCCTTCGCTTCAGACTGCATGTGCCCTATTTTTTGTGTTAATTCTTGGAGGGTAGTTTGGTCGTCCGTAGCTTTTATTTTTAACTCGTTCACAGTGCCGTTGAGGTTTTGGTTCTTCTCTTGGAGTTTCTGACTTTGTTGTCTTAATTCATCAGAATCTGTCTTGATTATTTCAAGGTTATCTTGGATGTTTTTATGAAATTCTCTAAAGGAAGCAAGTCTCGCTTGCAATTCATCTTTTTCTTTCTGAAGCTGTTCGATTTCTTGAGCATGAGTTTTTTTCAGAGCCTCGAGTTCTCCGAGACTTGCGCTGCATAGCTTATTGTTTTCTCGGAGGTTCTTCCTAAGGTCGGCATTTTCTTGGTTCAATTGCTGAAGGGCTTTTTGGTATTTAGCTTTTAGTGTCTGAGTGGTAACTTGGTTTTGGATTTGCTGTTTATTATAATTATCTTTCAAGAGTTCGTGTTCTCTTTGGAGTTCCTCATATTCTTGTTTCAGTTCTTCGAGTTGTTTTTGAAGTACTTGGGATGCCTCGATGATTTCGTCAAGCATAGCATCAGATGAAGAGTCACTGTCAGCTAGTCCAGTGGTTTGAGGCGAGGTAGGTTCCTCAGAATGTGATGCCCGTGTTGCATAGGGGTCTTCTAGTTCTGATAATAGCGCTTGATTTGCAGATGATGAAGAGCTAGCTCCTGAGGAACTCACTGCTGCTGCTGAACTGCTACTCGCTGTTTCGTCTTCATATTGAGTTCGTAATTCTCCTAGTTTCGGGTTGAGTTCTTTTGGCATGCTGTTCTCCGATAGAAAACTTAAAAAGTAGGGGTTCATTTTACCAGAGACAACTTAAGAGAATATTAAGAAAAATAAGAAAATTTTTAAAAATTTCTGTAGGGATAACAAAATGGCTAGAACGTTAGAATTCATTTGGCCATTGCATCGCAGCATGAAGTACCCTCAATATTTCAATTGAGTTTTTCCTAACTCGGTAAGGAATGATGTAAGGTGTGTTTGATACAACTAATTCTCGAGTGCCTGGTACTCTACCCGGCTTTCCTATACCAGAGTGCGCTAGCAGTAGATTAACGCTATGTAGTATTCGTTTCGCTACATGATTTGCTGCGGATGGCTTGTCTTGGGCGATGTATGGACGCGATGATCGTAGATCATAAATAGCATCATCTAACCACTTGATAATCATTCTGGTGTTTCCTGTTCCTCGTTTTTACCCCAGCTATTTAGCCAATCAGAAACAGATTGATGATCGATAAATTTGGCTTTTTTACTATTTGCTTTTTTAATAGAATTTTCAATTGCCTTCACCTGCCAAGCCTGTGTTTCTAAATAATATTCAATTGCTTCAGCAGCTAAGAATGATTTGCTACGGCCTGTGGCATTTGCCAAATCTTCAAGTTGGTCGCGTGCCTTTGCTGGTACCCTGAGGCTGAGGGTAACAGCTGGCCGTGAGGTGTGGTGTGAGTGTGGCATGAGTCTTACCTGAAAAGTATACGTTGTATACTTATGCTATGACACATCATTGTAAGCGTCAAATTAAGATGGTGCTGGCGGTGGGATTCGAACTCACGACCTGCTGATTACAAATCAGCTGCTCTACCTACTGAGCTACGCCAGCATTTGAAAATGATACTCACCGGGCCATCCATGGGCCTCTATTTTTCATGTACTTGTCGCGATTTAAAAAACGAGTTTCGCGCTTACAACGCTAAAATCTATTTTTATCATTACCCAGCCTTGCGGCAAGCAAAGCTTGCCTTAGGCTGGGCTAAACTTCGTTGCCAGGCCTTCGGCCTGAGGAAATGTCATTGCGAGAAAAACACACCCCTCGTTTCAAAAAGAAGAGAGATCTTCTTCGTGTTTTTCGGGGCAATCAAGCGCCGAGTTCTTATTTAGTAGTGCGCTAGATTGCTTCAAAAATGCGTGAACCTTCTTATTTTTTTTCAAAAGCACAAGACGCATTTTTTCGCAATGACAGTCTATCAGGTCGAAGACCTGACAGCGCGCAAATGCGCGCTTAGCCTAGGGTGAGTTGTGCGAAGCACAACGTAACCCTAGGTATCAAATCTCCCACAAACCCCAAGCGCTGTAAGCGCGTAACTCATGAAAAGTATGGTATTGTAGTGAGAACGTTTCTTTACTTCAACCCATACGATATCCCATGAACTTATCTCCCGTTTATTATGAAGTAAATATTGAAGTACAAAAAGATATTTATGAAGAATACATGGCTTGGCTACAAGCCCATATCCAAAAAATGCTGGCGATCCCAGGGTTTGAAAAGGCTGATCTATCAGAAAAAAATGCGCGCGGGAAATATCAGTTGGTGGTGCTTTATCAATTAGCGTCAAAAGATTATTTAGATCAGTATTTCGAAAATCATGCCCCCTTAATGCGACAAGAAGCATTCACACGTTTCGGAGAAAAAGTAAAAATAGAACGCCGTATCTTAGAAGCGTAGATGCTTTCTTCGTACGCCTACGATAAAAAGCGAAAGCGCATAGGAAAGCGTGCCCGCCATCAACCAAAAAAACAAATGCGTGAATCGTTCCCCCGCAGACCAGGATAACCAAGGTGCAATAGGATGCGCAGCATAAACAAAAAGACAAGCTGTGATCCCATTTGCAAATAAAAGTTGAAACAGAAATTTAATCCAATGTGATTCCAATTTATAAATGCCATGTTTATTTAAAATAAAAAATAAAATGATAGTGTTGATCCATTGCCCCAGCGTTGCTGACAGCGCAAGCCCCGCGTGAGCCAGTGGTGCAATTAACATAAAATTAAATAAAATGTTGAGTGTGACGATGCCAATGCCGATGTTGACCGGTGTCTTAATGTTTTGTTTTGCAAAAAAACCATTTACTAAAATTTTATTTAACATGAAAGCCGGTAAACCCAGAGCATAGGCTATTGTGCTTCGTTCTGTCATCAAAACATCCGTTATGTTAAATTTTCCATACTTAAATAAAGTGGCGATGAGAGGCGTGGCCATCAATCCCAACGTTGTCATTGCCAATGTGCCGATCAAAAGATTACAGCGAATACCCCACTCAAAGGCATGTTTAAATTCTTTTTTGTCGTGAGAGGCATGTTGTTTTGAAAGATGGGGCAAAATAACGGTGGCCAATGCAACACTGATGACACCTAAAGGAAATTGCATTAAACGTTCTGAGTAATACAACCATGTCACGCTGCCGATCGGTAAGAACGAGGCAAACAAAGTCGTGATCAACATACTGATTTGACCGACAGAGGCGCCAAACAAAGAGGGCGTTAATAATTTCAATACTTTCTTTACGCCGGGATCGCGCCAATTCATCCGAGGAAAACTTAAAAGATGTAATCGATGTAAAAAGGGCGCAAGAAAAAGAATTTGAAGAACGCCGGCGAGCAATACCGCATAAGATTGGCTTTCGATGGGAATGAGTAAATGTGGAGAAAGATAAAGTGCGGTGAAGATCATACAAATATTTAAAATGGAAGAGGTGAAGGCGGGGGCAAGAAATTTGTTAAATGTATTTAAAACAGAGCTCATGAAAGCGGTCAATGAAACAAAGAAAACGTAGGGGAACATCACGGTCAACATATTTGTTGCTAATTCGAAGCGTTCAGGGTTTAAGCCATAAGCGAAGAGATGAATGACAAGTGGTGCACCGAGGGTCCCTAGAATACACAACGGGATTAAGACGCTAGTCAAGCAACCGGCGACGTGGCTCGTAAATTGTTTGATTTCAGTTAGGGATTGATGGGTATGGTATGCCGAGAGAATGGGCACGAAGGATTGCTGAAATGCGCCTTCGGCGAAGAGGCTACGCATGAAGTTTGGGATTTTAAAAGCGACATAAAAGGCATCGGCGGCGGCGGTGGCGCCAAAGAGTTGGGCGGCGATCATATCGCGTAAAAAGCCCAGAATGCGGGAGATCAGCGTCATACCGGAGACAGCAGAAGTTGATTTGAAAAGTGATTTACTCATAATCGTATTTTTTCAATTCCATTTCTTGACAAGTATTTAAAATAACTGCATGATTTGCGTCTTTTTTATTATTTTAATTTTGGAGAATTTCCTTGGCGAATACACTGCAAGCAAAGAAACGTGCAAGACAAGCAGAAGCGCACCGCAAGCATAACGCGAGTTTACGTTCAATGCTACGGACGGGTTTGAAAAAGATAATTAAGACGATTGAGTCGGGGAATAAAGCAGAAGCTTTAAAGATTTTTCAAGTGCATCAACCGATGATCGATCGCATGGCCAGCAAAGGCTTGATTCATAAAAACAAAGCGGCGCGTCATAAACGAAATTTCCACGCTCATATCCAGTCAATGCAATCTTAAGCTGATTCTCTGTTAACTACGCGTAGCGTAGTTAACAGGCTATAAGATAATAAATTGTTTGCCATCAGACTATCTCGATTAAATCAGAATATTTTTTTAAAGCTTTGTCAGCCGTTAAAAATCGTAAAGGTTCACATAGCGCTTGTGAAATTAACATGCGATCGAAAGGATCAGAGTGCAAATAGGGAAGTTGATATACATAGGCGGCATGCTTCGTAGAAATGGGTAGGGTAAGAAACCCACTGTCTTCTACTGCTTGTACTAAGTTGTCAATGTTGGCATGAAGCTTGCCTAACTTGATTTTAATGGCTGCTTCCCAAATAGTCGCACTACTGATGTAGACTTCCGTAGCATTCGTTATTTTCGTTCTGCTTGATTTTGAAAGATTGCGATCGTTGTTTACGCACCATAAAAATATGTGTGTATCAAGTAATAATCGCATTATTATTTATCCCTCAAAACTATCGATTATTTCTTGTGGTAATGGCGCATCAAAATCAGCAGCAATGCGAATTTTTCCTTTGAGTGCTCCAAAATGAATTTTCTTTTTTGATGCTGTAAAAGGAATAATTTTTGCCGCAGGTTTTCCTGCTTTTGCAATAATGACTTCTTCGCCTTGAATAACACTTTTAATGAGTTTAGAGAAATGTGTTTTTGCTTCGTGAATATTGGCTGTGATCATAGGGGTTCTCACATAAAAATAGACTAAGTCTAGTCTAGTCGTAAAATTTCCGGAAGTCAACTTGCAAGTTTTAATTTTTTCTTAAGTATTTTTTTAATTTGTATGATAGGCTAAAACCCATTTTCAAATTACGTGATTGGTTTTCCGAGTTTTTTCAGATGAGAAAAAGATACAACTTTCGATGATTTTTCATAATGTGAGAAGGATAAATTTTTTATGCCAACTTTAGCTGATAATATTTTTAGGCGTACATTTTCGGCTCTAGAAAAATTAAATACGAAAAATGAATCGTCTTCCTCTGAAGTTTCAGAAACCTCCCTCACCACTAACGAGAAACCTCTAAAAAGAATTAAAATTTTTTTAGAAACCTTTTCGGGAAAGTTTAATTATCCAGAGGAGCGTCTCGTATATGTCAGTAGTGATAAGTATTTTGTCCGCACAACGCTTCAAATACTTCGATCAGATCTTAAAGAAGGACCTGTGTATTGGATAGATGAAATGGATAGTGCATTGGCGAGTTTGCTGTTGACGAAAGGACAAGAAACAGAAAAAGCAGAGACAATAAAAAACTCCTTAAGTTCACTTAAGGAAAGATTGGGTAAAATTCCCTGTTTTCGAGCAGCTCACGTAAGTGATGAA
Organism: Gammaproteobacteria bacterium RIFCSPLOWO2_02_FULL_38_11; assembly: GCA_001801745.1. Taxonomy (GTDB): domain Bacteria; phylum Pseudomonadota; class Gammaproteobacteria; order HIGHO2-12-38-15; family HIGHO2-12-38-15; genus HIGHO2-12-38-15. The sequence continues at coordinate 865 of MGYM01000018.1, read as the reverse complement.
GTATTTCGAAGAAACTACAACGAAGACGCGAAGATATTTGTTGAAAAATGTATTTTGAGTCAACAACAAATCGATGATTTTAATGGAGCAGTAGCCGATCTAATAGCCGAAAAACAGCGATCACAAATAGCGACATCTTCTTCACAGTCTGAAGAAATTCAGGTTCAAAACGAAAACGAAAATGTACTCGTCTTTAATAAGGCGAAAGAAAAAATAAATGCTTTGATGATAGATTCCAAGGAAGATGTTCGAAGTATTTTAGGAAGTATTTTAAAATACTTGGAGGAACGTGAAGTTTTGTTTTCTCGCAGAGTCTTGTTATGTCAAATATCAGGTCTTTCAAATAATTCATATGAGCAGGACTATGCCGGAGGCCGCATCGATCCTATGGAGAGGAAGGGGAGTTTATATCCCTATTATTTACGTAGTCTTGATATCTATTTAGCTGATTTTTTGCAGGCTATTCAGTTGTTGAAGACGCGTTCTCGTATTGAAGCCATTGAGATCATTAAATTGATTCGAGATTTTGAAATTAAAGATACTGTTTTAAATGACTTACTTTCTAAAAGACACTATGTCATGGCAAGCTGGGGAAAAACTCCCATGTTAGTTCAGATTGCTATTCCGATTATTTCTCTTGGAATTTGCTTGGGGATAGCTCTCCTTTTGACGTTATTCCTAACGGGTATTGGTGGTGTTTTTTTTGCTTCTGGTGTGACGTTTCTTTGTCTAGGAAGCATAGCGGCAGCCTGTTTATTGGTAGCTTGCACTCTAGTGCTTTCAGCATTGCTGATGGAAAAAGAAGCCAGGCTTAATCATGAAAAAAAGTTTTTTAGCACGGAAGTAAAGATCGATGATTTAAATA
>MGYM01000017.1:1656-8171 GCA_001801745.1 Gammaproteobacteria bacterium RIFCSPLOWO2_02_FULL_38_11 | reverse complement strand
GGACGCATTTTTTCGCAATGACAGTTCCACAGGCCGAAGGCCTGGCAACGAAGTTTAGCCCAGCCAAAGGCAAGCAAAGCTTGCCGCAAGGCTGGGTAAACAAATATAAACATAATTTAGCGCTGTAAGCGCGAAACTCACGTTTTCAACCACAAGGACTATAGATGTACTTATTCTCGCAAGACTGACGAAAAATCTATAAAAGAAACAAAATTTAAATTATTTAGAATGCTGCGAAAAACGTTTGAAGCAAGCCAGGCAAATCAATAATGTAAAAAGCCCATAAACCTAAAATAATATGTGAAACAGATACCCCTAAAAGCGTACCTTGCCTTGAATACAACCATCCCCAAAGAAGACTCGGCACAAATACCATCGGTAAAATCCATAAACCTATTTGCAAATGCCCTACGGTGAAAAGCAAAGATGTAATCAACACAGCCCATAACATTTTATGACGTACCACCAATAATTCTTGTAAAGTACTTTGTATTGCACCTCGGAAAATAAATTCTTGGATGGGCGACACAAAAACATAGGCAATTACAAATGCAATCATCGAAGTATCACTCATCTTTTCATCAGAAAGCGTACTTTCCATGGCAAAAAGATTTAAATGATGCAAATGAGGTATCGTTTTAATGGCAATCCAACGCAACAAAGTAAGCCCAAACATCACGACTAAAGACCAAAAAAAAGATTCTTTCAAAGAAGACCAGCCACCCTTGAATGTTAATCCATAAAAACTCAAAGGATAACCACTGAAACGCATCGTATAAAAACTTCCGATAGCAAAAAAAATAATGAGCGGAATATTGACGATGGAAGCTGTCACCACAAGCGTAACAAGCTGCATCGTAATCCCTAACGATAAGTTATATATCGCCAAAAAAATTAATAAAGAAATTAAAAATCGACTCATCGCCGTATAACGCTTTGTTATCTCCAATTCCTTTTTTAAAGTGGCAATGGTTAAATTACTTGTGTCACGCACTGTTTTACTTAAATGCGTAGCAATATTTTTCATTAATGTTGAAAATATTATTTTTTCTCTTGAAGCAATTTCATCAAGCGCCGCTGACGACAAAACCAAAAATTTACTCGCTTTTGTAGCACGTATCGTAGCAGAACGCGGGACATGTTCTAATAAAGCCATTTCACCAAAACAATCCCCTGTTTTTAAGCATCCTAAAAGCTGATTCGCCTCTCCTTTAAGAACCTCAACCTCTCCTTCTTCAAGAATAAACATTTCATCATTGAGCTCACCTTCTTTTACCAATATCTGCCCTGGGTTAGCGGTAACTTTCTTTAAAAATGGAACAAGCTCACTCATTTGAGATTTTGTTAAATTACAAAAAATAGGATTTTCATTTGGAAGTTCAACGCTAGAATCATTTTCTTTCAAAACATCAGGTACAGATATTTTTTTAAAATATCCAAACCATTGCTTTAAGTTTTTTAAAAAAAATATTTTCATAATTATTTAGAAAAGATAAGAAGGCTCATCTAGTAAAACATATTCAATTACAATGTCAAATAAAAATTACGATACCAGAGCGTGTCCCTCCTGCGCTTCTCCTCCTTTAATTAAGGTTAACCGTCGTTCGTGCCATGCCACTAAACTTTCTCGATGCCCCACGCTGACGAGCGTCAATGCAGGGAGGTGTTTTTTAAACAACTCATACATTCTGGATTCACTCCGACTATCTAAGGCTGAGGTAGCTTCATCTAAAAAAACCCAAGCAGGTTTTTGCAATAATACACGGGCAAATGCTAATTTTTGCTGTTCTCCCAGCGACAACTCTTTCGACCAGTAATTCACTTCCTCTAAACGTTCTGTCAAAACACCTAAATCACAGGCTTGTAATACCAGTTTCATTTCTTTCGGAGAAGATTCATCCGCATTTCCTGGATAGGCTAAGGCTTCTTTTAAACTTCCCAAAGGAAAATAAGGGCGTTGTGGCAAGAATAACATGCTCACTTGCGGTAAGATAATTTCGCCTCGACCATATGGCCAAATCCCACCAAGAAAACGTAATAAGGTACTTTTTCCAGAACCTGTTTCACCCATAATTAATACATGGTCACCCTGATGAATTGTAAAATTAAAATTTTCTAATAATACTTCGCGTGTGGGTAGGTATAACATCACTTGCTTACATTGCAAATCAGTTTGTCCGGGATCTTTTTTAATTTCGATATGCTCCAAAGACTCATGCTTGTCCGCCAATTGCATGCGATGCTCAAACTCCGTTAATCGGTAAATAACTGCGTGCCAATTAGCAATATCAAAAAAAGCGACAATAAAGAAAGAAAGCGCACTAATGACTTCTCCAAATGCAGAACTAATTTGCGTCAAACCTCCAAATTTTATTTTCTTTGCAAAAAAAAGCGGTAGCGCTGCGCAAGCTCCGATGATATTCGCAATTTGCATGTAGCCATTTCTAAAAAAATTTAAATAAAGCTGGAGCTTGATGATTTTTAAAAAATTACTAAAAATAAAAGAAAAGTTTTTTTCTAAAAATTTTCCTTCTGTATTTTGCCCACCAAATAAAGCAATTTGTTCATTGAATTCTCTTACTCGTACTAAACCAAAACGAAAATTAGCGTTATATTGTTGTTGCATATAATTCAAAAAAGGCAACCAACGCCCAATTTTAATTGTTAACACCGTTCCTATGACTGCATAGAAAAATGCAGTCCAAAACAAGTAACCGGGAACTTCAAATCGAAGAAAATGAATGGGAAAATTCGAAGATAAATTCCATAAAATAATGCTAAATGAAATTAAATTTAATAAAGCAGATAAAAACCCGTGATACAACCCTATCGTTAGCACAGGGAAAAAATCCAAATCTTCACTGATACGTTGATCAGGGTTATCAATGCTTAAATTCAAAACTTCCATACGATAAAAATTATTTTTTTTAAGCCAATGATTTAAATAATGCTGGGTTAACCAGCGTCGCCAGTGAATCGTCAAACGCCCTGTAAAATATGCAGAATAACCCGCCACAAGCAAATATGCCGTTACAATTAAAGAAAATTGAAAAATCGAAAGCAACACAACACGCGCATTCATTTCTTGGATAGCATCGTAAAACGTTTTATAAAATCGATTGACCTGCACGTTTACCATGACTTGAAAAATAATGCCAAATGTAATCAAAGAAAGCAGTCCGTAAGCTTTCCACTTTTCCTCTGAGGTCCAATACGGCTTAATCAAAAACCAAAACCGCTTGAAAAATTCACGGTTATAACCTTGCATTTTAAAACCATCAAACATGCTTATTCCTTTTCCAAAATTAACATCATTTTACTATTTACTATTGGCACTCTATTTATGAGAGTGCTAGAATGCTAAAAATTCTTTTTTATAGGAGAATCCCATGAACGCACTACCCTCACTATTAGAAACCAGCCTTCCCTTGGGAAGCATTGAGGCTTATGTAAAAGCAATCAAGGCCACACCCGTCCTTTCCAAAGCAGAAGAACACGGGCTCGCCAAAGCCCTCAAAGAAAATCAAGATCTCTTGGCGGCAAAAAAGCTTATTTTAGCAAATTTACGTTATGTCTTGCGCATTGCCTATCAGTACCGCGGTTATGGCCTTGCACTTGCTGATCTTATCCAAGAAGGCACTATCGGTTTAATGAAAGCGGTCAAACGTTTTGATCCTGCTCATGACGTCAGGCTCATTTCGTTTGCAATTCATTGGATTAAAGCCGAGATGCACGATTTTATCATTCGTAACTGGCGAATTGTCAAAGTAGCGACGACCAAAGCACAACGCAAGCTTTTCTTTAATCTTAGAAAAAACAGACAAGAAATTGGCTATTTATCTTCCGAAGAAACAGTAGATGCTGCCAAAAAATTAAATGTTAGTTTAGATGTTTTACGCGAAATGGACATGCGCCTTAATGCCCATGATATGAGTTTTGACATAACACCCGACGATAACACTTCTTCTTTTATGCCAAGTCAACGCTTAGAGGATGCACGCTACAATCCTGCGCTTTTGCTAGAATATGAAGATGATATTCAACAAAACACTGATAGTCTTCAGATGGCGCTTTCAAATTTAGATGAACGTAGCCAAATGATATTAAAATCACGCTGGCTTTCAGAAAAAAAATCAACATTAGAAATGCTCGCTGAAAAATATCATGTTTCCGCTGAACGTATACGCCAAATCGAGAAAGAAGCGATGGAGAAACTCAAAAAGCTATTAAGAAAGTATTGACCTTCATTATTACTCCTGAAAGAATGGCTTCCATTGGGTAGCGAGTATATAAAGGAGATCGTTCATGAAACATTATCATAAAATTCTAGTAGGCCTTGATTTACATCCTCATTACGATAACACCCCGCTCAAAAGAGCCCTCGATATTGCAAAAGATAATGATGCCTCGCTTTATACTATTCATGTGATAGAACATATTCCCGCTTATAGCCTAGGGCAGGCCTACCCCTCTATCATCGACTTAGAAGAAGAAATTATGAAAGAAGCAGCAAAAGAAATGAAAAAAATAGGTCATCACTATAACATCTCAGAAGAAAAACAAATTCTTGTGATGGGCTCACCTAAAACACTCATCATTGAACAAGCCGAAAAATTAAAAATTGATTTAATTGTGGTGGGCAGTCATGGTCGGCACGGACTGTCCCTATTAATGGGTTCAACGGCATCTTCTGTTTTATCCCATGCTGCTTGCGATGTGTTGGCAGTGCGACAAATGAAAGAACATAACCATACTGGGTAAGGGGCTAAACAATTACAGCTTTGACTGCTGCGATCATTTCTTGTAGCTGCTTCTTTTCTTCTTCTGTTAAACCCTGCACTTTTCCTTTCATTAATATTTTTTCAATTTTATTTTCTTGATGCTGTCGCTCTAAACTCTGCATAATTTGAAGAAATTCAGATTCTCTTTTTTCTTCACTACTCACAAACATTTCTTTCATTAATAAAGCAGAAATTAAAGAATGCTCCTGCCTTTCACGCCAATATTCCAACAACATGGCAGAAGTCATTTGTGACCCAGTATGATATAAATTTATAATTTCTTTCAAAATCATACTTTCAGAAAAATCCCATTCTTCAATAAAAAATTTTTCTGATAACACTGAACATAAACGCGGATTCTGCAGTAACATCATGATCGCTTGGCGCAGGGGCGTCATCTCTAGTTTGAATGGCCTGCTTTGTTGTTTTTGATTTTGAACTTGATGAAACACATCGGGTTTCTTCTCTTTTGATAAGGCACGCAGCCGGTTTTCATCTAAAGAAACAACATAACTTAAGTTTTTATAGACCATTTGCTTTAAGGCACTCTCAGGCATACGCTCAAGCAATAAAGCTGCCGTGTGACTTAACGAAGCTTTTCCTTCAAGCGTCGTGAGATCTAAATTTTCTGAAATATGTTTAAAAAGAAAATCTGAGAAAGAAGTCGCTTTTTCAACTTCAGCTAAAAAAATATTTTTTCCTTTTTTTCGAATGAAGCTGTCAGGATCGTCTTCTTGCGGTAAAAACAAAAAACGAATTCGCACTTTGTCATCTATAAAAGGTAAAGCAACTTGCAATGCCCGCCATGCCGCTTCTCTCCCAGCCTGATCACCATCAAAACAAAATACGATATTTTGTGTGTAACGCAGCAATTTATTTAAATGATCCGCCGTGGTCGCCGTTCCTAATGTTCCAACAACATTTCTAATTTCATACTGGGCAAGTGCTAAAACATCCATGTAACCTTCAACAACTATCCAATATTTTATTTCTCGTAAAACTCGACGCGCTTCATATAATCCATATAACTCACGTCCTTTATGAAATAAAACCGTTTCAGGTGAGTTTAAATATTTGGGTTCTTCTTTTGTTAGAACACGTCCGCCAAAACCAATCACACGCCCTTGTGTGTCACGAATAGGAAATATAATGCGAGAACGAAACCGATCGTAGACTTTTTCTTTTTTTAAAATTAATCCCGTTTGTAATAAATCATTTTGCGTTTTTTCATCTTTTTCAAAATGCGAAATTAAATTGTCCCAAGCTTGAGGTGCAAACCCTAATTGATATTCTTTTGCAAGTTTTCCCGTTATGCCGCGCGATTTTAAATAGGCGATCGCTTGGGAAGATTTTTTTAATTGCGCTTGATAAAAAGCAGCCGCTTTTGACATCACATCATAGAGTGTGGTTGCAGGTTTATAGGTTTTATTCTCTTGCGGCAATTCCAGACCGGCAGCTTTAGCTAAATGCTCTAAAGCTTCAACAAAACTTAAATGATCATAGTTCATGAGGAAACTGATGACATTGCCCCCTGCACCACAACCAAAACAATAATAAATTTGTTTTTGAGGACTCACACTAAAAGAAGCTGTTTTTTCTTGGTGAAATGGACAACACGCCCAGTGATTCCCACCTTTTTTTCGCAGAGGAACATAAGCATCGATAAGAGAAATAATATCCGTTCTTTCGATTAAATCGTCAATGAAAGAACGCGGGATTTTTCCTGACATAATG